>NZ_JBHWJJ010000164.1:0-17026 GCF_042732005.1 Streptomyces sp. NPDC059851
CCCCGCCACCGCAGCCGCGGTGGCGGGGCGCCGCCATACCCCCGCAGGGCTCCCGTCGGAACCCGCGGGGCCCTCAGCTCTTGCGGTGGCCCACCAGCCGCGGCTTGGACTCCAGCCCGTCCAGCCCGTGCCAGGCCAGGTTCACCAGGTGCGCCGCGACCTCCGCCTTCTTCGGTCGCCGGACGTCCAGCCACCACTGCCCGGTCAGAGCCACCATCCCGACCAGCGCCTGCGCGTACAGCGGGGCCAGCTTCGGGTCGAAGCCCCGCGCCTTGAACTCCAGGCCCAGGATGTCCTCGACCTGCGTGGCGATATCGCTGATCAGCGACGCGAACGTGCCCGTCGACTGGGCCACCGGCGAATCGCGCACCAAGATCCGGAAACCGTCCGTATAGGACTCGATGTAGTCCAGCAGGGCGAACGCCGCCTGCTCCAACAGCTCCCGCGGATGACCTGCCGTCAACGCACCCGTCACCATGTCGAGCAGCTGCCGCATCTCCCGGTCCACCACGACCGCGTACAGGCCCTCCTTGCCGCCGAAGTGCTCGTACACCACCGGCTTGGACACCCCGGCCTTGGCCGCGATCTCCTCCACCGAGGTGCCCTCGAAACCCTTCTCGGCGAACAGGGCCCGGCCGATGTCCAGCAGTTGCTGGCGCCGCTCCGCGCCCGTCATCCGAACCCGGCGACCACGCCTGGGCTTGTCGCTGCTGGAAGTGCTGCCGTCGATCGCCACGCCCCCCATCATGCCGCGTGCGACGCGTTTTCCCTGCGTCGGGCGTCGATACGGGCCCCGGACGGCCAACGCACGTCCGTCGCCCAGCCCGCCAGCTCGAACCAGCGGATCAGCCGGGCACTGGAATCCACCTGTCCGCGCAGCACACCGTGCCGGGCCGACGTCGGGTCCGCGTGGTGCAGGTTGTGCCACGACTCCCCGCACGACAGGACCGCCAGCCACCACACGTTCCCCGACCGGTCCCGGGAACGGAACGGTCGCCTGCCCACCGCATGGCAGATCGAATTGATCGACCACGTCACATGGTGCAGCAGCGCCACCCGTACCAGGGAACCCCAGAAGAACGCCGTGAACGCACCCCACCACGACATGGTCACCACACCGCCGACCAGCGGCGGAACCGCCAGCGACACCACCGTCCAGAACACGAAGTCCCGCGAGATCCGCCGCAGCGCCGGATCCTTGATCAGATCGGGGGCGTACTTCCGCTGGTCGGTCTGCTCCGTGTCGAACAGCCAGCCGACGTGCGCCCACCACAAGCCCTTCAGCAGCGCCGGCACGCTCTCCCCGAACCGCCACGGCGAATGCGGGTCGCCCTCCTGGTCGGAGAACCGGTGGTGCCTGCGGTGGTCGGCCACCCAACGCACCAGCGGCCCCTCCACCGCCATCGACCCGAGCACCGCCAGCACGATCCGCAGCGGCCGCTTCGCCTTGAAGGAGCCGTGCGTGAAATGGCGGTGGAAGCCCACCGTGATCCCGTGACAGGTCACGAAGTACATGGCCGCCATCAGGCCGAGGTCCAGCCAGCTCACCCCCCACCCCCAGGCCAGCGGCACCGCGGCCAGCAGCGCCAGGAACGGGACCGTGATGAACAGCAGCAGCGCGACCTGCTCGATCGACCGCTTGTGTTCCCCGCCGCGGGTCGCGGACGGCAGCGGCGGACCGGGCGGCGAGGAGGGGGAGGACGGATCGGACGGCGGATCCGAGGGCGAGGACACGCCCTCGATCAGATCGGGACCGGTGGTCATGGGCGTCCCCTGAAGGAAGAGGGAGAAGGCGGCACCCCGGCTACGGATGCGTAACCTACGGCAACGTAAGTTCAGTATGGCAAAGCGCGGCCCCCCTACAAGAGGAGCGCCACAACACGGCACGGCGCACCCGTGGGCGCACCCCGCACGCCGCGCCCGCACCCGCAGGTACACCCCGCACGGCGCACGGCGCCCGCCTGTCGAGACGTTTACCGAGGCACGAGGCCCGGACACCTATCCTGGTGTCGTCGGACAGCGCGGTCCGCACGGGCAGCCGAGCTGCGCCGCAGAGGGACTCCCCCGCAACGGAACGGACACCGAGCCGGGCGGCAGTGCCAGCACGCGCGCACGCCGGAGCCCACCTCCCCGTAGCGCTCGACCACTGCAAGGAGCCGCACCTGTGAGCAGTGCCGACCAGGCCTCCACCGCCCACACCCCGGGCCGGGCCCCGTCCGCCGTCGCCGCCGTCAACGCCGAGCTTCGCGCGGACATCCGCCGCCTCGGCGACCTCCTCGGCGAGACCATCGTCCGCCAGGAAGGTCGAGAACTCCTCGACCTCGTCGAGCGCGTCCGTGCCCTCACCCGCACCGACGGCGAGGCCGCCGCCGCCCTCCTCGGCGACACCGACCTGGAGACCGCCGCCAAGCTGGTGCGCGCCTTCTCCACCTACTTCCACCTCGCGAACGTCACCGAGCAGGTGCACCGCGGCCGCGAGCTCCGCGCCCACCGGGCCGCCGAGGGCGGGCTCCTCGCCCGCACCGCGGACATGCTCAAGGACGCCGACCCCGAGCACCTGCGCGAGACCGTGCGCAACCTCAACGTCCGCCCGGTCTTCACCGCCCACCCGACCGAGGCCGCCCGCCGCAGCGTCCTGAACAAGCTGCGCCGTATCGCGGCCCTCCTGGAGGAGACCGCCGCCGGCTCCGGAGACCGCCGCCGCCAGGACCTCCGCCTCGCCGAGAACATCGACCTCGTCTGGCAGACGGACGAGCTCCGCGTCGTCCGCCCCGAGCCGGCCGACGAGGCCCGCAACGCCATCTACTACCTCGACGAGCTCCACGCCGGCGCCGTCGGCGACGTCCTGGAGGACCTCGCCGCCGAACTCCAGCGGGTCGGCATCGAACTGCCCCCCGGCACCCGCCCCCTCACCTTCGGCACCTGGATCGGCGGCGACCGCGACGGCAACCCCAACGTCACCCCCGACGTCACCCGCGAGGTGCTGATCCTCCAGCACGAGCACGGCATCACCGACGCCCTGGAACTCGTCGACTTCCTGCGCAGCCTGCTGTCCAACTCCATCCGGTACACCGGGGCCACCGAGGAACTCCTCTCCTCCCTCCAGGCCGACCTCGAACGCCTCCCCGAGATCAGCCCCCGCTACAAGCGGCTCAACGCGGAGGAGCCCTACCGGCTCAAGGTCACCTGCATCCGGCAGAAGCTCCTCAACACCCGCGAGCGCCTCGCCAAGGGCACCCCCCACGAGGAGGGCCGCGACTACCTCGGCACCGCCGAGCTCCTCACGGACCTCACCCTCATCCAGACCTCCCTGCGCGAGCACCGCGGCGGCCTCTTCGCCGACGGCCGCATGGACCGCACCATCCGCACCCTCGCCGCCTTCGGCCTCCAGCTCGCCACCATGGACGTCCGCGAGCACGCCGACGCCCACCACCACGCCCTCGGGCAGCTCTTCGACCGCCTCGGCGAAGAGTCCTGGCGCTACGCCGACATGCCCCGCGAGTACCGGCAGAAGCTGCTCGCCAAGGAGCTCCGCTCCCGCCGCCCCCTCGCCCCCACCCCGGCCCCCCTCGACGCGGCCGGCCAGAAGACCCTCGGCGTCTTCCTCACCGTCAAGGACGCCTTCGAGAAGTTCGGGCCCGAGGTCATCGAGTCCTACATCATCTCCATGTGCCAGGGCGCCGACGACGTCTTCGCCGCGGCCGTACTCGCCCGCGAGGCCGGCCTCGTCGACCTCCACGCCGGCTGGGCCAAGATCGGCATCGTGCCGCTCCTGGAGACCACCGACGAGCTGCGCGCCGCCGACGTCATCCTCGACGAGATGCTCGCCGACCCCTCCTACCGGCGCCTGGTATCCCTCCGCGGCGACGTCCAGGAGGTCATGCTCGGCTACTCCGACTCCTCCAAGTTCGGCGGCATCACCACCAGCCAGTGGGAGATCCACCGGGCCCAGCGCCGCCTGCGCGACGTCGCCCACCGCTACGGCGTACGCCTGCGCCTCTTCCACGGCCGCGGCGGCACCGTCGGCCGGGGCGGCGGCCCCTCCCACGACGCGATCCTCGCCCAGCCGTGGGGCACCCTGGAAGGCGAGATCAAGGTCACCGAGCAGGGCGAGGTCATCTCCGACAAGTACCTCGTCCCGTCCCTGGCGCGGGAGAACCTCGAACTCACCGTCGCGGCCACCCTGCAGGCCTCCGCCCTGCACACCGCACCCCGCCAGTCCGACGACGACCTCGCCCGCTGGGACGCGGCGATGGACATCGCCTCCGACGCCGCCCACGCCGCCTACCGGGCCCTCGTCGAGGACCCGGACCTGCCGGCCTACTTCTTCGCCTCCACCCCGGTCGACCAGCTCGCCGACCTGCACCTGGGTTCCCGCCCCTCCCGCCGCCCCGATTCCGGCGCCGGCCTCGACGGCCTCCGCGCCATCCCGTGGGTGTTCGGCTGGACCCAGTCCCGCCAGATCGTCCCCGGTTGGTACGGCGTCGGCTCCGGCCTCAAGGCCCTCCGCGAGGCCGGCCAGGACGACGTCCTCGGCGAGATGGGCGAACGCTGGCACTTCTTCCGCAACTTCCTGTCCAACGTCGAGATGACCCTCGCCAAGACGGACCTGCGGATCGCCCGCCACTACGTCGACACCCTCGTCCCCGACGAACTCAAGCACGTCTTCGACCGCATCCGCGCCGAACACGAGCTCACCGTCCGCGAAGTGCTGCGCATCACCGGCGGCGAACGCCTCCTCGACTCCCAGCCCGTCCTCCAGCAGACCTTCGCGGTCCGCGACGCCTACCTGGACCCCATCTCCTACCTCCAGGTCTCCCTGCTGGCCCGTCAGCGCGCCGCCGCCGCCCGCGGCGAGGAACCCGACCCGGTCCTCTCCCGCGCCCTGCTCCTCAGCGTCAACGGCGTCGCCGCCGGCCTGCGCAACACCGGTTGACCCGGCGGCGCAGCCGCCCGTACGCACGACAGGGCCCCCGCACCGTCACGGTGCGGGGGCCCCGCCGTATTCACCGGGGGCACGCGGCCCCCGGCTCACGAGGACCTCAGCCCTCGGCACCGGCCTTGCGGCGGCGCACCACCAGCACGGCGCCGGCGGCGACCATCAGACCGGCCACGGTCGCGATCAGGCCGACCGGGGCGTCCGAGCCCGTGCTCGCCAGACCGCCGCCCGTACCGGCCGTCGAACCGCCGGTCGCCGGCGCGGACGAGGACCCCGACGGAGACGGGGAACCGGACGGGGAGCCCGACGCGGAGCCGGACGGGGACGTCGACGGGCTGCCCGACGGGGAACCGGACGGCGAACCCGACGGAGAGCCGGACGGGGACGAGGACGGGCTGCCGGACGGCGAACCGGACGGGCTGCCCGAGGGCGAACCGGACGGGGACGACGACGGCTTCGTCGAAGCCGGGCAGGTGTGCGACAGGTTGAACCAGTCGACCGAGCCACCCTTGACCTCCGCCGAAGCGGCCGTCAGCTTCGCACCCGGCGCGGACGCCACGTACGCGTGCTTCTCCGTGGGCGGGCCGAACACCGTCACGACCTTCTCGCCACCCGGCTCGAAGGTCACCTTCAGCTTCACGAACGTCGTCGAATTGCCCGGCAGCACGAAGTGCCAGCCGTCCTGCGAGGACGGGATGTCCGCGCACTGCTTCTCGTTCGACACCCCCTGGGAGGTGGCCGTCAGCGGAAGCTGCTGGTGGATCGGGACCGTGTACGAACCGTCGGCGAAGGCCGGGGCCGCACCGGCGACGAGCAGCAGGGAGGCAGCAGCGGGAACCGCTGCCGCCGCCCAGCGCTTGTGGGATATGGGCATGGGATACCTCTGGCGCATATGAGGGACGCGTGCCGTGGGAGGTGGCGGCCCAGCATGCTGAGCACGGCACGCCCGGGTCAAGAGGCAGTCGTCAGCATTCGCACGGAGTTGGTGTGCCGAGCACCTTATGTCCGCAGTAACGATCGGTGAGCGGAGGTCGCCCCACAGACCCCCGCCCCCTGGTGAACCGGGCGAAATCCCCAGGAAACCGTCAGGAGTTGTACGCGGACTGCGCCCGCTCCAGACCCTCGCTGATCAAGCACTCCACCGCGTCCGCCGCCCGGTCCACGAACCAGTCCAGCTCCTTGCGCTCCGTGGAGGAGAAGTCCTTCAGCACGAAATCGGCCACCTGCATCCGCCCCGGCGGACGCCCGATCCCGCACCGCACCCGGTGGTACTCCGCCCCCATCGCCTTCGTCATCGACTTCAGGCCGTTGTGCCCGTTGTCCCCGCCGCCCAGCTTCAGACGCAGCGTCGGGTAATCGATGTCCAGCTCGTCGTGGACCGCGACGATCCGGTCCACCGGCACCTTGTAGAAGTCCCGCAGAGCCGTCACCGGACCCCCCGACAGGTTCATGAAGGACATCGGCTTCGCCAGCACCACCCGCCGGTTCGCCGGCCCGGGAGGCCCGATCCGTCCCTCCACCACCTGCGCCCGCGCCTTGTGCGCCTTGAACTTCCCCCGGATGCGGTCGGCCAGCAGGTCGACCACCATGAACCCGATGTTGTGGCGGTTGCCCGCGTACTCCGCCCCGGGATTCCCCAGGCCGACGATCAGCCAGGGCGCCGCGTCGTCCGACATCACAAAGCTCCTTAACGTGGACGACCGCCGTCCTGCTCCAGTGGAACAGAACGGCGGTCGTTCAGCATCAGCGACAAGGGAACGGCGAGGCTCAGGCCTCGGCGCCCTCCGCCTCGGCGGCCGGCGCCTCGACCTGCGCCGCGACGACCTGCAGGACGACCGCGTCGGCCTCGGTCGCCAGGGTGACGCCCGACGGCAGGGCGATGTCCTTGGCGTGCACGGACGCACCGGCCTCCAGGCCCTCGACGGACACCGTCAGGGACTCGGGCAGGTGGGTGGCCTCGGCCTCGACCGACACGGTGGCCAGGACGTGCTCCAGCAGGTTGCCGCCGGCGGCCAGCTCACCCTCGGCCTGGACCGGAACCTCGACCGTGACCTTCTCGCCCTTCTTCACGGCGAGGAAGTCGACGTGGTCGACGGTGCGCTTGATCGGGTCCTTCTGGACGGCCTTCGGGATGACCAGCTCGGTGCCGGCGCCCGCGATGTCCAGGGAGATCAGGACGTTCGGGGTCTTCAGCGCCATGGTCAGGGCGTGGCCCTCGACGGAGACGTGCTTCGGGGCCTCGCCGTGACCGTAGATGACCGCGGGGATCTGCTTGTTGCGGCGGGTGGCGCGGGCGGCACCCTTGCCGAACACGGTGCGGATCTCAGCGGAGAGCTTGACCTCGGACATGATCACTCCTCGTGGGTGACGGAAATGGACAACGGTCACCCGGCCACGAAACGGCCTGCTACGAAGAGCGCGTCGATAACGGAGTCCCGGCACCTTCACGAAAAAGGCGCGGCCTCCCTCGCCGAGCAACTCGTCGAGTCTACCCGGCGGGGAGGCCGCACCCAAAAGGATCTACCGCGGGCCCCGCGGCAGGACCTGCCGCGGGGCTACCCGATCCTTACTGCTGCTCCTCGAAGAGGCTCGTCACCGAACCGTCCTCGAACACCTCGCGCACAGCGCGCGCGATCGTCGGGGCGATCGACAGCACCGTGATCTTGTCGAGCTCCAGGTCGGACGGGTCCGGCAGCGTGTTCGTGAACACGAACTCGCTCACCTTGGAGTTCTTCAGGCGGTCCGCCGCGGGGCCGGACAGGATGCCGTGCGTGGCCGTCACGATGACGTCCTCAGCGCCGTGCGCGAACAGCGCCTCGGCCGCGGCGCAGATCGTGCCACCCGTGTCGATCATGTCGTCGACCAGGACGCAGACCCGGCCCCGGACCTCACCGACGACCTCGTGCACGGTCACCTGGTTGGCGACGTCCTTGTCGCGGCGCTTGTGCACGATCGCCAGCGGCGCGTCCAGACGGTCGCACCAACGGTCGGCCACGCGCACACGGCCCGCGTCCGGGGAGACGATCGTCAGCTTGGTGCGGTCCACCTTGGCGCCCACGTAGTCCGCGAGGACCGGAAGGGCCGACAGGTGGTCCACCGGGCCGTCGAAGAAGCCCTGGATCTGGTCGGTGTGCAGGTCGACCGTCAGGATCCGGTCGGCGCCCGCCGTCTTCAGCAGGTCCGCCACCAGGCGCGCCGAGATCGGCTCACGACCCTTGTGCTTCTTGTCCTGGCGGGCGTACCCGTACGACGGGATGATCACCGTGATCGAGCGGGCCGACGCACGCTTCAGCGCGTCCAGCATGATCAGCTGCTCCATGACCCACTTGTTGATCGGAGCCGTGTGGCTCTGGATCAGGAAGCAGTCCGCACCGCGCGCCGACTCCTGGAAGCGGACGTAGATCTCACCGTTGGCGAAGTCGAAAGCCTTGGTCGGCACGAGCTGGACGCCCAGCTGGTGCGCAACCTCCTCGGCCAGCTCGGGGTGGGCGCGGCCGGAGAAGAGCATCAGCTTCTTCTCGCCGGTCGTCTTGATCCCGGTCACAGCACAGTCTCCTCAGACGTGTTGAAAGCTGCTCGCCCCCGCGTGCGTCCGTCCCGCACACGGTGAGCCAGCCGAATTGCGTGCACTATCACGGTACGCCGTCTCCGACGTACCTGTTTCCGGACAGTTCACCCGGAAGGCTTGCTCAGTCCTCCGGGGAGTCGTCCCGGGCCGCCGACTGCGCCGCCGACGCAGCAGCACTCCCCGGACGCTTGCGGGCCACCCAGCCCTCGATATTCCGCTGCTGGCCTCGTGCAACGGCCAGCGCGCCGGGCGGCACATCCTTCGTGATCACGGACCCGGCCGCCGTGTAGGCGCCGTCCCCGATCGTGACGGGCGCCACAAACATGTTGTCCGAGCCCGTCTTGCAATGTGAGCCGACCGTGGTGTGGTGCTTGTGCTCACCGTCGTAGTTCACGAACACGCTCGCCGCACCGATGTTCGTGTACTCGCCGATCGTCGCGTCGCCCACGTAGGACAGGTGCGGGACCTTCGTCCCCTCGCCGATCGTCGCGTTCTTCATCTCCACGTACGTACCGGCCTTCGCCTTCACGCCGAGGTTCGTGCCCGGCCGCAGGTACGCGTACGGGCCCACCGACGCCGACTCGCCGATCACAGCGGAGTCCGCCACGGTGTTGTCCACCCGCGCCCCCGGACCCACCTGCGTGTCCTTCAGCCGCGTGTTCGGACCGACCTCGGCACCCTCCGCGACGTGCGTCGAGCCGAGCAGCTGCGTACCCGGGTGCACGAGCGCGTCCTGCCCGAACGTCACGGTCACGTCCACGAACGTACTCGCCGGGTCCACGACCGTCACGCCCGCGAGCATCGCCCGCTCCAGCAGTCGCGCGTTCAGCAGCGCCCGCGCCTCGGCCAGCTGCACCCGGTTGTTGATGCCCAGGATCTGGCGGTGGTCACTGCCCACGGACGCCCCCACGCGGTGGCCGGCCTCCCGCAGGATCCCCAGCACATCGGTGAGGTACTCCTCGCCCTGGCTGTTGTCCGTCCGCACCTTGCCCAGCGCTTCGGCCAGCAGCGCACCGTCGAACGCGAACACCCCGGAGTTGATCTCACGGATCGCACGCTGTTCGTCGGTGGCGTCCTTGTGCTCGACGATCGCGGTGACCGCGCCGGTCTCCGCGTCGCGGACGATGCGCCCGTAGCCGGTGGAGTCCGGGACCTCGGCGGTCAGGACGGTGACGGCGTTGCCGTCGGCGCCGTGGGTCGCGACCAGGGCCGACAGGGTCTCGCCGGTCAGCAGCGGGGTGTCGCCGCAGACCACGACCACGGTCCCCTCGACGGTCCCGCCGAGCTCCTGGAGCGCCATGCGGACGGCGTGCCCGGTGCCGTTCTGCTCGTACTGGACGGCCGTGCGGACGCCGGCGTCGACGTCGGCGAGGTGCGCGGCGACCTGCTCGCGGGCGTGGCCGACGACGACCACGAGGTGCTCGGGGTCGAGCTCGCGCGAGGCGGCGACGACGTGCCCCACGAGCGACCGCCCGCAGATCTCGTGCAGGACCTTGGGAGTGGCCGACTTCATGCGGGTGCCCTCACCCGCTGCGAGTACGACGACGGCTGCCGGGCGGTTGGCGCTCACGGGTGTGCCCTTCGGCTTCGGGTGGTGGACTCCCGAAGGATACCGGGGGGTCAGGGGCCGTAAACGAGGGCGGGCCCTGACCTTCCGGTCAGGGCCCGAACCCGCACAGCTCCCCTGCCAGGATTCGAACCCGGACATAAGGTACCAAAAACCTCAGTGCTGCCATTACACCACAGGGGATGGTAAAGCTGACCAAATTGGACATTTGGTCCTTCGGTTGAACCGACGGACCCCACTATGCCGCACCAAGTGCCTTCAATGCGACGGTACAAGTCGCGAACGGCGACATGCGGACGATCAAGCAACTCCGTGGTCGCCACCGGTGGGGGAATTCCGGTCGCAGCCGGGCCGGGGCCGCTGCGTAGGCTGGGCGGCATGACCAGTACGGGGGAATTGCAGGGCGGGGCCGGCCGGGACGGGCCCGGGCCCCTGTGGTGGGAGCGGCCGCGGTACGCGGTGCTCGACGGGGGGATCGCGGCGGTGTCGGCAGCGGAGTGCGCCGCCGAGGGGGTGGCCTTCGCACACGAAACCGGCATTCCGACCGCACTGGGGGTGCTGTTCGGCGTGCTGGTGGGGTCCGTGGTGCTGCTGCGGCGGCGCTGGCCGGTCGCCGTGGTCCTCGTCGGGATCGCCGTGGCGCCGGCGGCCATGGGCATGGTGCTCAGCGTGGTCGGGCTGTACACGCTCGCCGCCAGCGAAGTGCCCCGCAGGATCACCTCGACGCTGACCGTACTGGCGCTGGTGGCCACGTTCATCGTGATGTACGTGCGCACCAGCGGGGGCGTCGGCGCCACGCACGGCGTGGTCCTCGTGCTCTCCGGCGTCCTGGCGGTCGCACTGAACGTGGTGCCGGTCCTGCTCGGCCTGTACATGGGGGCGCGGCGCCGGCTGATGGAGAGCCTGCAGGAGCGGGCGGACTCGCTGGAGCGGGAGCTGCTGCTGCTGGCGGAGCGGGCGGAGGAACGGGCCGAGTGGGCCCGCCGGGAAGAACGGACCCGGATCGCCCGGGAGATGCACGACGTGGTGGCGCACCGGGTGTCGCTGATGGTGGTGCACGCGGCGGCGTTGCAGGCCGTGGCGGCCAAGGACCCGGTGAAGGCGGCGCGCAACGCGGCGCTGGTGGGCGACATGGGCCGGCAGGCACTGACGGAGCTGCGGGAGATGCTCGGGGTGCTGCGGGCGCCGGTGCCGGCGAAACCGGCGGGGGCCGGGATGGCTGCGGAGCCCGCAACGGCGGCCGTGGCGGTCGCCGTGGCGGTCGCCCCGGCGGCGGGTCCGGAGGACGGGCCGACGCTGGCGGAGCTGGAGGCGCTGATCGGGCAGTCCCGGGCGGCGGGGATGGTCGTGGACCTGGACGTCCGGGGCGCGGGGGGCGCGTATCCCGCCGAGGTGGAGCAGACGGCGTACCGGGTGGTGCAGGAGGCGCTCACGAACTGCCACAAGCACGCGCCGGGCGCGAAGGTCGTGGTGCGGCTGGCCCACCGGGACGGCGAGGTGGCCATGCAGGTGGAGAACGGGCCCGGTGCGGCCGACGTGGCGCGGCCCGAGCTGCCCAGCGGCGGGAACGGGCTGGTCGGGATGCGGGAGCGGGTGCTCGGGCTCGGCGGGGTGTTCGTGTCCGGTCCGACGGACGCCGGCGGCTTCCGGGTGTCGGCGGTGCTGCCGGGCGCGGCCCCACAGGGGTAGCGGCCGGCTCCGGCGGGCCCGGCCGCGGCCCGGCCAGCCCCCCCGGTCGGACCACGGGCCGGGTCCCGGCGCATCCGGTGCACCGGGACGGGCGGGTCAGTGGGCGACGGTGAGGCGCGCCGGCTGCAGGCCGGTCAGGAGGAGGGTCAGGGCCTCCTCCATGCCGGAACCGAGGTACCAGTCGCCGGTGTGGTCGATGGCGTAGACCCGGCCCTCGCGGTCGATGGCGAGGTGGGACGCGCCGTCGGAGTCGACGCCGAGCGGACAGAGCTGGGTGGACAGGGCGCGCCCGAGGTCGGCGAAGGTACGGGCCAGGTGCAGGCCGGTCAGGGGGTCCAGGCGTACGGGGACGGGCGCTATCTGGCGGCCCGGCCCGGGGGCGGTGACCGCGAGGCCGCCGAATTCCGCCCAGGCCTCGACGGCGGCGGGGAAGACGCTGTGCCGGTGTCCGGCGGGTGTGGTGTGGTCCCGGAGCGCGTCGGCCCAGTACTCGGCCTGCTTGATGTCCCAGCGACCGGGCTCCCAGCCGGCGGTGCGCAGGGCGGTGTCCACGGCCGCGGGGAAACGGGTGGCCGAGGAGCGGTCGTAGGAGGCGGAGGAGGTGGTCATGGTGACGGGGGTCAGGCCCTCTCGGAGGCGGGTGTGAGGTCGACGGGTCGCACACCGAAGTGGGCGAGGAGGGCCTCGCAGGAGCGGCAGGGAGGTGCGTAACTGCCGTGGAGGGGGTCGCCGTCCTCGCGGATGCGACGGGCGGTGATCTTGGCGTGCTTGAGGGAGCGGCGCGCTTCGTTGGCGGTGAGGGGCTTGCGGGAGGCGCGCTTGCTGCGGGCCTGCTCCGCGGCGGTGAGGTGCCGGGAGAGGAGTATCGCCTCGGGACAGCGGCCGGTGAACCGCTCGCGTTGGCTACTGGTGAGCGTGTCGAGGAAGTCCTGGACGAGCGGGTGGAGGGTGGGCGGCTGGTCGGCCTTGCCCGCGGTGCCGGTCAGGGTTTCGCCGCGCACGGAGAGGGCGGCGGCGACGGTGGGGAGGATGCCGTCGCGGCGGAAGCGGGGTACGGGCACGGCCGAGTGGCCGCCCGCCGAGCTCCAGCGCAGGCGCGGGTCCGAGGCGGGGCCGGCGGCTTCCGGTCCGGTGTCGGCTGCCGTCGTGCGTGTTGCCGTGTTCTGCATGGTCGCGTCTTCCCTCCCGTGGCTGCGGTGATGGCCGCTGTCGCGCACGCCCCCGTGCTCTGGGGACAGCCTGTCAAATGTCCCCGGCGGTGTGGAACGGGGGTCGAATATTCGTATCAATTCGGATGTTCCTGGCCGTCGGGTGGGTGCGCGGCTCGGGGGCGGGTGCCGCTCTTGCCGGAGCACATAGGCTGTGGTGAACCAGCCAGATCCAGCAGGGGGCTACCGCCATGACGACAGGTCGGCTCGGCCAGGACGCCGCGCCACCCAACGCCGCGTACTCGGGGCAGGTCGTGCATTTCCCGGACCCGGTCCGGGCCGCTCGGCATCCCCGCGGCGTGCGGATGGGCGCGCAGGGACATCCCGACTTCTCCGCGTACGCGCGGGCGGCGGTGGAGATCGCCGAGCCGCCCGAGGGGTTCGGCGTGGACGAACTGCGGCTGACGGACTACGTGTCCGCGAACGCGGCGATGCGCGCGGCCGGCCACCCGCTGTGGGACACGGTCGGACCGGTGGCGACCCCGCACGGCTGGACCTGGCACCACGTGGCGGGGACACGGCGGATGGAGCTGGTTCCGGTCGAGGTGAAGGCGTTGCTGCGGCACCACGCAGGGCTGGCGACGGCACCGGTCAACCACGACCAGCGGGGGACGCGGCCGCTCCAGGAAGTGCGGCCGGCGCACATGCGGCTGCCGAAGTCGGTGGTGTCGGTGTCGGAGCAGCAGGTGCAGGGGATCGAGGAGGACCTCGGGTACCGGCTGCCGGAGGCGTACCGCTCGTTCCTGAAGGCGGCGGGCGGCTGCGCGCCGGCGGGCGTCGGGCTGGACGTGGAGCTGGGCGTGCTGGTGGACCAGCCGTTCTTCACGGTGCGTGAGGAGGCGGCGGTCAACGACCTGCTGTACGTCAACAAGTGTCTGCGCGACCACCTGACGAAGGACTACCTGTGCGTGGCGTTCGTGCAGGGCGGGCTGCTCGCGGTGAAGGTGAAGGGCGAGGGCATCGGCTCCGTCTGGTTCTCCCCGTACGACGACGGGCGCGACCGGGACGGCTGGTCCGTCCAGGAGCGCGTGGAGCGCCTGTTGCTGCCGTGCGGTGCCGATTTCGATGCCTTTCTCGAACGACTGGCCGGAAATCCGCCGGAGTTGGAGACGGTCGCCGGTCTGATGGTGGACGGCGGATTCGCACGCTCGGTTCCCGTGGAGGAGCCGGTTCCGGTGCCGGGTGCGGCACCGGTGGAGGGATGACAGCGCGATGGTGACGTTTGCGCAGGCGCAGGAGCGTGCCGAGGAATGGATCAACGGGGACGTGCCCCCGTACCAGCACCGCGAAGTGCGGGTGCGGGAGTTCGGGCTCGGCTTCGTGGTGTGGGCGGAGGACCGCCCGGGTGGCCCGGTGTCGGGGGGCGGCCGGCAACGGCTGGTCATCGCTCGGGACAGCGGCGAAGTCACGCTGTGGCCGGGCCTGCCGGTGGGTGAGGTGATCCGCCGGTACGAGGAGGAGTACGGAGCCGCAGCCGCGCCGGCGGCGGAGGCCTCGGTGCCGTCGCCGCGGATCGACTCGGAGCAGACGTCGTTCATGCTGAGCCCGCCCGAGTGGCTGCAGGAGGCCGCGGACCGGGCGGGGATCCCGGGCGGACCGGGGTCTTCGGGTTCGGCGGCGCCCGGCGCGGACGCGTCGGGCGCGGGCGTGCCGGGTACGGGCGTGCCGGGTTCGGGCGCGGGCGCAGAGTCCGCGGCTCCGGCTCCGGCTGCCGCCGCCGCGGACGGGGCCGCCGGGTCGGTGCCGGCCGTGCCGTCGACCGCGCCCGTGCCGGAGCCGGAGCCGGTCCCGCTGCGGCGAGAGGTGCCGTACGAGCCGACCGCGAACGACGGCGTGCCCGTCGGGGCGACGCCGTGGGCGGGGACGGACGTGAACCCGGGTGCCGACGAGGGCTCGGTCGCGCTGCCGGCGACCGTGTTCGCGCCGCCGCTGTCCGGGTCCGACCTGGAGGAGCTCGGGGCGTCCGCGGGCTCTTCCTCGGAGGCCAAGACCACGCTGATGGCGGGCGGCAGCCAGCTGCCCAAGACGGCGATCGTGCCCGCCGTGGACCTCGGACCCGGAGCGCCGCCGGTGCCCGCCCCCGGCTCCCCGGAAGCGCTCGCCCAGGAAGCCACGGGCCGGGCCCCCGTCGCGCCGCCCGCGGTGCCGCCCGCGCCGCCCGCGCCTCCGACCGCGCCCGCGCCTCCGACCGGACCCGCGTCCGCCTCTGCGGAGGCGCTGGCCCAGGAGCCCACGGACAGGGCCCCCGTCGCGCCGCCGGCGCCGCCCGCCGCTCCGGCTGTGCCCGGTCAGCCGCCGGCTCCTCCCGGTCCGCCCGGTGCTCCGGGGTCGTTGGGGCGTGGGCTGGACCATGCGGCGACGATGTTGGCCGGTCCCGCTGTGGTGGGTGGTCCTCCGGCGCCTCCTGGCCCGCCTGGTGTTCCGGGTGGGTCGAACGGTGCCGGTGTGGGTCAGCCGCCGGCTCCTCCCGGTCCGCCCGGTGCTCCGGGGTCGTTGGGGCGTGGGCTGGACCATGCGGCGACGATGTTGGCCGGTCCCGCTGTGGTGGGTGGTCCTCCGGCGCCTCCTGGCCCGCCTGGTGTTCCGGGTGGGTCGAACGGTGCCGGTGTGGGTCAGCCGCCGGCTCCTCCCGGTCCGCCCGGTGCTCCGGGGTCGTTGGGGCGTGGGCTGGACCATGCGGCGACGATGCTGGCCGGCCCTGCCGTGGTGGGTGGTCCTCCGGCGCCTCCCGGCCCACCCGGCCCACCCGGCGCACCCGGCGCACCCGGCGCCGGTCAGCCGCCCGCGCCCCCCGGCCCGCCCGGAGCCCCGGGCGCACCCGGAACGCCCCCGCACGGCATCGACCACGCCGCGACCATGCTGGCCGGCCCGGCCGTGGTCGGCGGTCCGCCCGCGCCCCCCGGACCCGGCCCGGCCGCCGCCGCGCCCTCCGGCGTACCCACCGTCGGCCCGGGCTACCAGGCCGTGCTCCGCTACCGCGCCCCCGACGGCTCCGAGCAGCAGATCATCCGCCGCTCGGCGCCCGGCACCCCGCACCCGGAGTGGCAGATCCTGCACGAGCTGCGCGCCATGAACGTGCCGCCGCAGCAGGTGCTGGAGCTGCACACCGAACTGGAGTCGTGCGAACTGCCCGGCGGCTACTGCGCCCGGATGATCCGGGAGACCTGGCCGCAGGTCCGGATCACGAGCGTGGCCCCGTACGGCAAGGACCACGCCGGACGCCAGGCCGGCATGCGGCACCTGCTGACCCACCAGGGCGAGCTGCACCAGGTGGCGGACGGCCCGGCGCGCCCCGCGCCGGTACGGGCGCCGCTGCCGCAGGTGCCGCTCCAGCCGGCGATCCCGCTCGACGCCATCGGCTCGGAGCTGGTCGGGGCGTTCGGCCCGCAGGGCGTGTTCCGCTTCGACCAGCGCGCGGTGTCCCGCCAGGGCGTGCCCGAGATCGTGGCGCAGACCCTGGTGTGGGCGGGTCTGCCCGTCGACTTCGGGCCGTTCTTCTGGGCGCAGGCGGTGCCGGGTCAGCCGGTCCCGACACTGGCCGAGCTCGCCGCGCAGCGGCAGGTGCAGCCCGCGTCGGACGCGGGCTCCTACCTGGTCATCGGCAGCGACTTCGGCAAGGCGCTGTGCGTGCAGTACGGGACGGCGCACATCGTGGCCGTCCCGGTCGAGGGCGGTCCGGGGGGAGCTCCGGTGCCGCCGCAGTTCGTGAACTCGAGCCTGCCCCAGTTCGTGCGGTCGCTGGCGATGCTGGGTCACATGTGGCGACTGCGCCAACACCTGACCCCGGAACAGGCGGGCCGCTGGACCGTCGATTTCCAGGCCAATCTGGCCGGTCTCGACACCGGGGCACTGAACTCGCCCGAGAGCTGGTGGTCCGTACTGCTGGAGCAGATGTGGGACGGACTGCTCTGATCGGATGATCGGTTCAGTGGCCGGGCCGGGACCCTGGAACCGGGGGCCCGCCCCCGCCAAAACGGGTGTTGGCGCCAAAAAACCAAAAATTTAAGGAATACACCCCCGGGAGGCGCACCCCCCAAGGGAGCACCCCAGATGCC
>NZ_JBHWJJ010000165.1:0-16913 GCF_042732005.1 Streptomyces sp. NPDC059851
GGAACGGCCCGCTCCCCCCGGGGGGTGCGGGCCGTTCGTGTGCTGCGGGAGCCGGGTTCCTACTCGGAGACGCCGAGCTTCTCCAGGATCAGCTCCTTGACGCGGGCCGCGTCGGCCTGGCCGCGGGTGGCCTTCATGACCGCGCCGACCAGCGCGCCGACAGCGGCGATCTTGCCGCCGCGGATCTTGTCGGCGATGGCCGCGTTGCCGGCGATGGCCTCGTCCACGGCCGTGCCGAGCGCGCCCTCGTCGGAGACGACCTTCAGGCCGCGCTTCTCGACGACCTCGTCCGGGGTGCCCTCGCCGGCGAGGACGCCCTCGATGACCTGGCGGGCCAGCTTGTCGTTGAGAGAGCCGTCCGCGACCAGCGCGGCCACCCGGGCCACCTGGGCCGGGGTGATCGGCAGCTCGTCGACGGAGATGCCCTGCTCGTTGGCGTTGCGGGCCAGCTCGCCCATCCACCACTTGCGGGCGGCGGCCGGGTCGGCGCCCTCCTCGATGGTGGCGACGATGGAGTCCACCGCACCCGCGTTGAGGATGGACTGCATGTCGTGCTCGTTGACGCCCCACTCCTCGCGGAGGCGGTTGCGGCGCACGCGCGGCATCTCGGGCAGGGTCGCACGCAGCTCTTCGACCCATGCGCGGGCCGGGGCCACCGGGACGAGGTCGGGCTCCGGGAAGTACCGGTAGTCCTCGGCGTTGTCCTTGATGCGGCCGGAGGTGGTGGAGCCGTCGTCCTCGTGGAAGTGACGGGTCTCCTGCACGATCGTGCCGCCGGACGAGAGGACGGCCGCGTGCCGCTGGATCTCGAAGCGCGCCGCGCGCTCGACGGAGCGCAGCGAGTTGACGTTCTTCGTCTCCGAGCGGGTGCCGAACTCCTTCGTCCCGTTCGGGCGCAGCGACAGGTTCACGTCGCAGCGCATCTGGCCCTTGTCCATCCGGGCCTCGGAGACGCCGAGGGCCTTGATGAGCTCGCGGAGCTCGGCCACGTACGCCTTGGCGACCTCGGGGGCCCGGGCGCCCGCGCCCTCGATCGGCTTGGTGACGATCTCGATGAGCGGGATGCCGGCGCGGTTGTAGTCCAGCAGGGAGTGGGAGGCGCCGTGGATGCGGCCGGTGGCACCGCCGACGTGCAGCGACTTGCCGGTGTCCTCCTCCATGTGGGCGCGCTCGATCTCCACGCGGAAGACCTCGCCGTCCTCCAACTGGACGTCCAGGTAGCCGTTGAAGGCGATCGGCTCGTCGTACTGGGAGGTCTGGAAGTTCTTCGGCATGTCCGGATAGAAGTAGTTCTTCCGGGCGAAGCGGCACCACTCGGCGATCTCGCAGTTCAGCGCGAGGCCGATCTTGATCGCGGACTCGACGCCGGTCGCGTTGACCACCGGGAGCGAGCCGGGCAGGCCGAGACAGGTGGGGCAGGTCTGCGAGTTGGGCTCGGCGCCCAGCTCGGTGGAGCAGCCGCAGAACATCTTGGTCCTGGTGCCGAGCTCGACATGGACCTCCAGGCCCATGACGGGGTCGTACGACGCGAGGGCGTCCTCGTACGACAGCAGTTCGGTGACGGTCACAGTGAAACTTCCCTCTCAGCCCAGCAGGACGTCGTCGTCGCCGAGGCGCTTCAGCTCGCGGTACAGGATGGCGAGGCCGGTGACGATGGCGGCGGCGGACACGACCGCGTCGACCAGCTGGAGCGTGTCTTGCTCGGTGCGGGCCTTCTTGGCCTGCTTGATCACGCCGATGGCACCGAAAGCGGTGGTCGCGATCGACAGGTAGGTTCCGGACTTCGACTTCTTGAAGCCCTTGGCCTTGGACAGTGCACTCACAGGGACGGAGCCTCCTCAAGCAGCGGGTGGCCCCAGCGCTCGACGAAGGCGGCCTCGACGGCGGCACCGACCTTGTACAGCCGGTCGTCCTTCATCGCCGGGGCGATGATCTGCAGTCCGACGGGCAGGCCGTCCTCCGGCGCCAGGCCGCACGGGAGCGACATGGCGGCGTTGCCGGCCAGGTTGGTCGGGATGGTGCACAGGTCCGCGAGGTACATCGCCAGCGGGTCGTCGGTGCGCTCACCGATCGCGAAGGCGGTGGTCGGGGTCGTCGGGGAGACGATCACGTCGACCTGCTCGAAGGCCTTCTCGAAGTCCCGGCTGATCAGCGTGCGGACCTTCTGGGCCGAGCCGTAGTAGGCGTCGTAGTAGCCGGAGCTGAGGGCGTACGTGCCGAGGATGACGCGGCGCTTGACCTCGTCGCCGAAGCCCGCGTCGCGGGTGAGGGCGGTGACCTCCTCGGCGGACTTCGTGCCGTCGTCGCCGACGCGCAGGCCGTAGCGCATGGCGTCGAAGCGGGCCAGGTTCGAGGAGCACTCGGACGGCGCGATCAGGTAGTACGCGGCCATCGCGAGGTCGAAGGACGGGCAGTCCAGCTCGACGACCTCGGCACCGAGCTCCTTGAGCAGCTCGACGGACTCGTCGAAGCGCTGCAGCACGCCGGCCTGGTAGCCCTCGCCGCGGAACTGCTTGACGACGCCGACGCGCATGCCGGCGACGGAGCCGTTGCGGGCCGCCTCGACGACCGGCGGGACCGGGGCGTCGATGGAGGTGGAGTCCAGCGGGTCGTGGCCGGCGATGACCTCGTGCAGCAGCGCCGCGTCCAGGACCGTACGGGCGCACGGGCCGCCCTGGTCGAGGGAGGAGGAGAAGGCGACCATGCCGTAGCGGGAGACGCCGCCGTACGTGGGCTTCACGCCGACGGTGCCGGTGACGGAGGCGGGCTGGCGGATGGAGCCACCGGTGTCGGTGCCGATCGCCAGGGGCGCCTGGAAGGCGGCCAGCGCGGCCGCGGAGCCGCCGCCGGAGCCGCCGGGGACGCGGGTGAGGTCCCACGGGTTGGAGGTGGGGCCGTAGGCGCTGTTCTCGGTGGAGGAGCCCATGGCGAACTCGTCCATGTTGGTCTTGCCGAGGATGACGACGTCGGCTTCCTTCAGCTTGCGCGTCAGGGTGGCGTCGTACGGCGGGATCCAACCTTCGAGGATCTTCGAGCCCACGGTGGTCGGGACCCCGACCGTGGTGAAGATGTCCTTGAGGGCCAGCGGGACGCCGGCCAGCGGGCCGAGTTCCTCGCCGCGCTCTCGCTTGGCGTCGACGGCACGGGCCTGGGCCAGGGCGCCTTCGCGGTCGACGTGGAGGAAGGCGTGGACCTTCTCGTCGGTCGCGTCGATGCGGGCCAGGTGGGCCTCGGTGACCTCGACGGCCGTGAGCTCGCCCGAGGCGATCTTCTCGGCGGTCTCGGCGGCCGTGAGCTTGATGATGTTGGTGTCAGCCATGGTGATTAGTCCTCCCCCAGGATCTGCGGCACCTTGAAACGCTGCTGCTCCTGGGCGGGGGCGCCGGAGAGCGCCTGCGCGGGGGTGAGCGACGGTCGGACCTCGTCCGCGCGCATGACGTTGGTCAGCGGCAGCGGGTGGGAGGTCGGCGGGACGTCTTGGTCGGCGACCTCGGACACGCGGGCGACCGCGCCGATGATGTCGTCGAGCTGTCCGGCGAAGTGATCGAGCTCTTCGTTGGACAATTCCATACGTGCCAGCCGAGCGAGGTGGGCGACCTCCTCGCGCGAAATGCCAGGCATGCAGCGATCCTCTGGGGGTGGTGAGTGAGTGGTTTCGTGCCCAATCCTATGGGGCCGGGCCCCTGAGCCACGAAACCGATTCCTCCCACGGACGGCCGGGAGCCCCCCGGCGGGCCGGTTCCGCCGCCGGGGCTGCGGGTCCGGGACCGGGGGGCACGGTTTACGGGGCCGGGGACTCCGCCTTGGCCGGAGCCGAGGAGAGCTCGCGCGTGATGTCCGCGGGGCGGCGCCAGCCGCGCTCGCCGCGGGCCAGCAGCCAGGCCGTGGCCTCCTGCGGGGGCATGGCGGCCGCGACCAGCCAGCCCTGGACGGCGTCGCACCCCAGGTCCCGCAGCCGCTCCCAGGTCTCGTCGTCCTCCACGCCCTCGGCGACGACGAGCAGACCCAGGGAGTGGGCGAGGTCCACGGTGCAGCGCACGATCTCCGCGTCCTGGGCGTCGACCGCGAGCCGCGCCACGAAGGAGCGGTCGATCTTCAGCTCGCTGACCGGGAGCCGGCGCAGGTGGACCAGGGAGGAGTAGCCGGTGCCGAAGTCGTCCAGGGACATCTTCACGCCGTGGCCGGTCAGGCCGGCCATGGTGTCCGCGGCCCGCTGCGGGTCCTCCAGCAGCACGTGTTCCGTTATCTCCAGTTGGAGGCCGCTCGCCGGGACGCCGTGCCGGGCGAGCCGTGCCGCGACGGCGCCGGCGAAGCCGGGGGTGTGGACGTCGCGCGGCGAGACGTTGACCGCCACCGGGACCTTCAGGCCCTGCGCCCGCCAGCGGGCCACTTGGGCGAGGGCGGTTTCCAGCACGTACTCGGTGAGGTGGGGCATCAGCCCCGAGGTCTCGGCGATCGCGATGAACTCGTCCGGGGAGACCCGCCCGCGCTCGGGGTGCACCCAGCGCACCAGCGCCTCCAGCCCGGCCACCTGCCCGTCGAAGCGGACCTTCGGCTGGTAGTGGAGTTCCACCTCGCCGGCGTCGAGGGCGCGGCGCAGGTCACCGAGGAGGCCGAGCCGGTCGGGCGTGTTGCTGTCGCGCTTGGACTCGTACACCTCCACACCCGTGCGGTCGCGCTTCGCCTGGTACATGGCCACGTCGGCACGCCGCAGCAGCCCCTCCGCGTCCAGGGCGTGGTCGGGGAAGACGGCGAGGCCTGCGCTGGCCTCCAGGACGAGGGTGAGACCGTCCAGGTCGAGCGGCGAGCTGAGCTCGGCGACCAGGTGGCGGGCGACCCGCTGGGCGCTGGTGGTGGAGTCGGTGACGGGGAGCAGGACGGCGAACTCGTCGCCGCCGAGCCGCGCGGCCTCCGCCTCCTCGGGCAGGGCCTGCCGCAGCCGATCGGCGATCTGGAGCAGCAGCCGGTCGCCCGCGAGGTGGCCGAGGGTGTCGTTGACCGCACGGAACCGGTCCAGGTCGATCAGCACCAGAGCCGACCGCGTGCCCGAACGTTCGGCCTCGTCCAGTGCGGACCAGGCCCGCTCCAGCAGCCACTGCCGGTTCGGCAGGCCGGTCAGGGGGTCCCGCAACTGCTCCTCGGCGCGCGCCCGGGCGATCCACAGGGTGGAGTCCAGGGCGATCAGCGGCACGGCGAACAGCGGCAGCAGTACCGGCTGCGCAACGGCCACCACGCAGATCAGCGGGGCGATGCCGAGCAGGGCGACCGCCACTAAGGCCTGTCGGAGCAGCGCCGTCCGGGCCGCGGTCCGCAGGCCGCCGCCGCGCGGCGTCAGTGAGAGCCACAGCAGCAACCGGCTGGCCAGCAGGTAGGACACGGCGACCAGGACGACCTCGGGGGCGGCCTCCAGCCCCCAGCCGGTGGGCCTCCAGGGCGATTCGACGGTGGGCGTCTCCCCGAAGGCGGCGAGCACGAGGGCCCCCGCGCCGATGCCGAGGATGTCGGCGGCGCCGTGCAGCAGGCCCTGTCGCCAGCGGTGCCGGCGCGCGGCCCCGACCAGGGTGACCACGGCGAGGGAGACGAGCCCGGCGGGCACCCAGCCGTAGAGGAGGAGCACGCCGAGGGTCAGGGCGGCGCCGGATCCGGTGCCGCCCCACCAGCGGTCCCGGCCGAGTGCGACCAGGTGGCCGACGATGATGCCGGTCAGGAGGGCGAGCGCCCAGCCGACCGTGCCCCCGGGGAACAGGGCGTGACGGTCGGTCAGCGTGGTGGCGATGCCCGCCACCAGGACCACGGCGGCCAGGCCCACGACGGTGAAGGGCAGCACGGTGCGCTGCTTCGCCCCGCCCGGTCCCGCTCCGGTGTCGAGCGGGCGCCGGTCCCGTGTCCCGGCACGCAGGACCCCGGGCCGGCCCGTCCGCATGGGCGGGATCTCCCCGCCGAAATCAGGTGACGGGTCGGCGCTTTCGGTGGGTTTCATGCCCGTCCCTCTCACAGCCGGCACTGCCGATGCCACGCGATGGCCCCGATGTCATGCCATCACGGCTGGATTCGCATCCCGCAGCCGTGCACGACAGGCGCACCCCTCAACAGTAGGACGCGAGAGGCTCCCAGGGGCACCGGTCGGCGGCGGTTGCCCGAATGCGACCCAGCCATCCTCATCAGTACGGTATCCGCCGAACAGGTGAGTTGGGACCAGGACCCCCGGGTCACCCATCCGATGATCCGACAGCTCACTGCCCTGGCAACAGCCTTGTACCGGCCGTTTGCACCGCCCGTTGCGCCGGGCGTGCGCCCGCCCGTACGGCCGTACGCCACGCATCCGTTCGTCTCCCCCGGTTGCCGGGGCGGGCTCGTCCGACCGTGCTACTCCGCTGCGGCGCCGCCGTCCACCGGGAGCGCCGCCTCGCGTGCCGCGTCGGGGCCCTGCTCCAGCAGCACGGCGAAACCCGCCTCGTCGAGAATGGCCAGCTTCAGCTGCACCGCCTTGTCGTACTTCGAGCCCGGGTTGTCGCCGACCACGACGAAGGAGGTCTTCTTGGAGACCGATCCGGTCACCTTGGCGCCCCGGCTCTGCAGCGCGTCCTTCGCCCCGTCGCGGGTGTGGTTCTGCAGGGTGCCGGTGACGACGACGGTGAGGCCCTCCAGGGGGCGCGGCCCCTCCTCCTCGCCGGAACCCTCCTCCTCCATCCGGACCCCGGCCGCCCGCCACTTGCGCAGGATCTCCTGGTGCCAGTCGACGGCGAACCACTCCTTGAGGGAGGCCGCGATGATCGGACCGACGCCCTCGGTGGTGGCGAGTTCCTCCTCGGTGGCCTGCTGGATCCGCTCGATGGACCGGAATTCGCGGGCCAGCGCCTCGGCGGCCACCGGGCCGACGTGGCGGATCGACAGGCCGTTGATGACGCGGGCGAGCGGCCGGTCCTTGGCGGCGGCGATGTTCTCCAGCATCGCCAGGGTGTTCTTCTTCGGCTCGCCCTTCTGGTTGGCGAAGACCGTGACGATCTTCTCCTCGCCGGTCTTCGGGTCGTGCTTGGGCAGCCCGCTGTCGGGGTCGAGTACGTACGCCTTGATGGGCAGCAGCTGCTCGACCGTCAGGTCGAACAGGTCGCCCTCGTCGACCATCGGCGGCCGGGCCGGCTCCAGTGGCCGGGTGAGCGCGGCGGCGGCCACCGCACCGAAGTTCTCGATGTCCAGGCACTGGCGGCCGGCGAGGTAGAACAGCCGCTCGCGCAGCTGGGCCGGGCAGGTCTGCCCGTTGGGGCAGCGGAGGTCGATGTCGCCCTCCTTCATCGGACGCAGCGGGGTGCCGCACTCGGGGCACTCGGCCGGCATCACGAACTCCCGCTCGGTGCCGTCGCGCAGGTCCACGACGGGGCCGAGGATCTCGGGGATGACGTCGCCCGCCTTGCGCAGCACGACGGTGTCGCCGATGAGGACGCCCTTGGCCTTGACGACGTCTTGGTTGTGCAGGGTGGCGAACTCGACCTCGGACCCGGCCACCGTCACCGGCTCCACCTGCGCGTACGGGGTCACGCGCCCCGTACGGCCGACGCCGACCTTGATGTCCACCAGCTTGGTGTTGACCTCTTCCGGCGCGTACTTCCAGGCGATGGCCCAGCGCGGCGCGCGCGCGGTGGAGCCCAGCCGGCCCTGCAGCGGGATCTCGTCGAGCTTGACGACGACGCCGTCGATCTCGTGCTCCACGGAGTGGCGGTTCTCGCCGAACCGGACGATGAACTCCCGGACTTCCTCCAGGCTGCCCACGACCGCGTTGTGCCGGGCGGTGGGCAGTCCCCACTCCTGCAACAGCGCGTACGCCTCGGACAGGCGGCCGATCTCGAAGCCCTGGCGGGCGCCGAGGCCGTGCACCACCATGTGCAGCGGCCGGGTGGCGGTGACCTTCGGGTCCTTCTGGCGCAGGGAACCGGCCGCCGCGTTGCGCGGGTTGGCGAAGGGCTTGTCCCCGGCCTCGACCAGCCGGGCGTTGAGCTCCTCGAACTTCTCCATCGGGAAGAAGACCTCGCCCCGGATCTCCACCAGCGCCGGGATCCGGTCACCCTTGAGCCGGTCCGGGATCTCCGCGATGGTGCGCACGTTCGGGGTGATGTCCTCGCCGGTGCGGCCGTCGCCGCGGGTGGCGGCCCGGGTGAGCCGCCCGTTCTCGTACGTGAGGTTGACGGCGAGGCCGTCCACCTTGAGCTCGCACAGGTAGTGGTACGTCGAGGAGCCCACGTCCCGGGCGACGCGGTCGGCCCAGGCCGCGAGCTCCTCGTCGTCGAAGGCGTTGTCGAGGGACATCATCCGCTCGCGGTGCTGGACGGAGGCGAAGTCCGTCTCGTACGACCCGGCCACCTTCTGGGTGGGCGAGTCGGGCGTGCGCAGCTCCGAGTACTGCTCCTCCAGCGCCTCCAGGGAGCGCAGCAGCTGGTCGAACTCGGCGTCGCTGATGACCGGCTGGTCGTTCACGTAGTACCGGAAGCGGTGCTCCTCGACCTGCTCGGCGAGCAGCTGGTGCTGCTCGCGCACCGCCGCCGGTACCGCCGTGTCCTGCTGTTCGGCTGCCATGCCGTGTCCTCCCGTGCCCCGTCTCGGTCCGTCACTCAGGGTTGTCGGCGAGCGATCTCGCCGCCCTGACGCAGTGCGCCTGCACCGCGCGGGCGTAGGCGGGCGAGGCGCCCGCCAGACCGCACGCCGGGGTGACCACGACGGACTCCGCCAGAGCCCCCGGAGCCAGCCCCAGCCTGCGCCAAAGCTTCCTGACACCCATGACGCTACCGCCCGGGTCCGACAACGGGGCATCGGTGCCCGGCACCACTCCGGCGAAGAGTTTCACACCGCTCTCGACGGCTTCGCCGAGGGCGTCGTCCTCGCGCTCCGTGAGCAGGGAGAAATCGAACGACACCCCCGCGGCGCCGGCGCGCCGCAGCATGTCGAAGGGGACCTGCGGGGCGCAGGAGTGCACGATCACCTCGCCGTCGTGCACGGCGAACAGCTCGCGCAGGGTGCCTTCGACCACCTGCCGGTCCACGGCCCGGTAGGTCCGGTACCCGCTGGCGGTGCGCACCCGTCCGCTCAGCACCGCGGTCAGCGACGGCTCGTCGAACTGCAGGACGATCTCGGCGCCGGGGATCCGCTTGCGCACGTCGGCGAGGTGTCCGCGCAGCCCCTCGGCGAGCGAAGCGGCGAGGTCGCGGCAGGCGCCTGCGTCCCGGAGCATCGCCTCGCCGCCGTGCAGTTCCAGGGCGGCGGCCAGGGTCCACGGGCCGACGGCCTGGATCTTGAGCTTCCCCTCGTGGCCCTGGGTGAACTCCTCCAGGGCGTCGAGGTCCTCGCCGAGCCAGGACCGGGAGCGCCGGGTGTCGCGGCCGGGGCGGTCGCTGATCCGCCAACCACTGGGCTCGACACGGGCGTACAGGTCCACGAGCAGCCCGAGCGAGCGGCCGATCATGTCGGCGCCGGGCCCGCGGGCGGGCAGCTCGGGCAGGTACGGGAACTCCTCGAAGGACCCGGTGGCGGTCTTGGCGGCCTCGCGGGCGTCGCCGCCGGGCAGGGAGCCGATGCCGGTGGCGCTCGCGGTCACCGGCCGGGCCTCACGGACAGGTCGTTGACCTCGGCGTCGCGGGGCAGGTCGACGGCCATCAGGATCGTGGTGGCCACGGACTCCGGGTCGATCCACGCGGAGGGGTCGTACTCCTTGCCCTCCTGCGAGTGCACCTTGGCCTGCATCGCGGTGGCGGTGCGGCCCGGGTAGACGGAGGTGACCCGGATGCCGTTGGCCCGCTCCTCGGCGCGCAGCGCGTCGGCGAGCGCCTTGAGGCCGTGCTTGGAGGCGGCGTACGCGCTCCAGTCGGCGTGGGCGGTCAGGCCGGCGCCGGAATTCACGAAGACGACGGTGGCCTTGGAGACGCGCAGGGTCGGCAGGAGCAGCCGGGTGAGCTCGGCGGGCGCGACCAGGTTCACGTTCAGCTGCTGGTGCCAGGTCTTGGTGCTCAGCTCCCCCACCGGCCCGAGGTCGACGACGCCGGCGATGTGCAGCAGGGAGTCGATCCGGTCGGGGACGGCCTGGTGGGAGAAGGCCCACGACAGCCGGTCGGGGTCGGCGAGGTCCCCGACGAGCGTGCGGGCGCCGGGGTAGCGCTCGACGAGCTGCCGGGCGCGGGCGGCGTCACGGGCGAGCAGGACCAGGTCGTCGCCGCGGGCGTGCAGCCGGTCGGCGACGGCGGCGCCGATGCCGGCCCCGGCCCCGGTGATCAGATGAGTAGCCATACCGCCCATGCTCGCACCCCGAGGCCCCACCCCCGCTCCCCGGCCCGCGCGCCCGGCCGCGGCGGCGTCACAGGCCTGCTTCCTTGCGGATCCGGGCGGCGGTGCGGGTGGCGTCGTAGGTGGGCGGGACGCCCTCGGCGAGGAAGACGTCGCCCTCGATGTGGCGGGTGCGCAGGGGGAGGATCTCCTGGTAGGCCTCCGAGGCGTACCAGGCGCGGGCGCGCTCCATGTCCGGGAAGGCGATGATCACGAGGCTGCTGGTGAAGGACCCCTCCAGGACTTCGACCGGGCCGCCGCCGTGGACGAGGAAGCGGCCCCCGAAGGGGTCCATCGTGGCCTGGATGGTCTCGATGTAGCGGAGGATGTCCTCGTTCATCGTCTCGGGACGGATGTGGCCGATGGCGTAGGCGGTCATGGTGTTCCCCCAACTTCCGTGTGGTGCGCGGGCTGTTGGGGTCATCGTTGCAAGGGGCGGGCGGGCGCGTCGATGACCTGTGGGGTCATGCCGCCGCGGCGGCCGGGCGGAACGCGCGGCGGTAGGCGATCGGTGAGGTGCCGAGGGAGCTGCGCATGTGCTGGCGCAGGGAGTTGGCGGAGCCGAAGCCGGAGCGGTGGGCGACGAGGTCCACGGGGAGGTCGCTGGATTCCAGCAAGTGCCGTGCCACGTCGAGGCGTTGGGCGGTCAACCACTGCACGGGGGTCATGCCGACCTCGTCGCGGAAGCGCCGGGTGAAGGTGCGCAGGCTCATCCGGGCCTGCTCGGCGAGCTGGCCCAGGGTGAGCGGCTCGTGGAGGTGTTCCAGGGCCCAGGCGCGGGCCTCGGTGGTGGTGGCGACGGTCGGTTCCGGGACGGGCCGGTCGATGTACTGGGCCTGGCCGCCATCGCGCCACGGCGGTACGACGCACAGCCGGGCGGCGCGGTTGGCGACGGCGGTGCCGTGGTCGGCGCGCACCAGGTAGAGGCAGAGGTCGATGCCGGCGGCGACGCCGGCGGAGGTGAGGACGTCGCCGTCATCGACGAAGAGGACGTCCTCGTCGACCTTGATCCGCGGGAAGGCCCGCCGGAATTCCGGTGCGTGCACCCAGTGCGTGGTGGCGGTGCGCCCGTCGAGCATCCCGGCGGCGGCGAGGACCTCGGAGCCGGTGCAGATGGAGACGGTGCGGGCGCCGGGGCGGATCCGGTCCAGGGCCTCGGCGAGGGGCTGCGGCAGGGGCTCGCCGCGCAGCAGGCCGGGCATGCCGTGGGTGGGCGGGACGATCACGGTGTCCGCGAGGGCGAGGGCCTCCGGCCCGGCGGTGACGCCGATGGTGAAGCCCGCGTCGCTGGCCACGGGCAGGCCGTCGGCGGTGCAGACGGTGACCTCGTACAGGGGGCTGCCGTCCTCGGCGAGGGCGTTGCCGAAGACCCTCGACGGCATGCCGAGCTCGAAGGGGGCGACGCCCGGGAGGGCGAGTACGGCCACACGGTGCATGGCCAGATTCTGTCACATGGTGGCCATCCGGCCACCACCACGCGGGTCGGCAGGGCCCCAAGCTGGTGTCAGCCGGGAGAACCGGCACAGAACACGAGCAAGGAGACATTCATGCGTGCCGTCGTCGTCAGCCAGTGGGGCGGTCCCGAGGTCCTCACCGAGGTCGAGACGGCCCGGCCGGAGCCGGGCCTGAACGAGGTCCTGGTGCGGGTCCGCGCCGCCGGGGTGAACCCGGTGGACTGGAAGACCCGGGCCAGCGGTGCCCTGATCGGCTGGGGTGAGGTTCCGATGGTGGGCTGGGACGTCTCGGGCACCGTCGAGGCGGTCGGCCCGGGCGTGACGCTGTACCGCCCGGGCGACGAGGTGTACGGCATGCCGCACTTCCCGCGGCAGGCGGGCGGGTACGCCGAGTACGTGGTCGCCCCGGCCCGGCACTTCGCCCGCAAGCCGGCCTCCTTGGACCACGTGCAGGCGGCCGCGCTGCCGCTGGCGGCGCTGACCGCGTGGCAGGCCCTGGTGGACGGCGCGGACGTGCGGCCGGGCGAGCGCGTGCTGGTGCACGCGGCGGCCGGCGGCGTCGGGCACCTGGCCGTGCAGATCGCCAAGGCGCGCGGCGCGTACGTGATCGGCACCGCGAGCGCGGCCAAGCACGCGCTGCTGCGCGAGCTGGGCGCCGACGAACTCGTCGACTACCGGACGCAGGACTTCACCGAGGTCGTCGCGGACGTGGACGTGGTGCTGGACGCCCTGGGCGGCGAGGTCGCGCGGCGGTCGCTGGAGGTGCTGAAGCCGGGCGGGCGCCTGGTGTCGCTGCCGGGCCCGGACGACGTCCCGGCCGGGGCCGCGGAGCGCGGGGTGCACGCGACCTGGACGCTGGTCGAGCCGGACCGCAAGGGCCTGGAGGAGATCGCCGCCCTGGCCGACCGCGGGCAGCTCAGGCCGCTGGTCGAGACGGTGCTGCCGCTGGGGCGGGCGGCGAAGGCCCACGAGATCGGCGAGCAGGGCCGCACCACCGGCAAGATCGTCCTTACGGTGGGCTGACCGCCCGCTCCCCCGGCCGGGGGCGGCCGGGGGCGGCCGGCGTCAGACGGACGCCGCGGTCGCCCGGGTGGTCGTGGCGATGGTGGCGGAGCCGACGACGCGGGTGCCGTCGTACAGCACGATCGCCTGGCCGGGGGCCACGCCGCGGACCGGCTCGGTGAAGCGCACCCGCAGTTCGCCGTCCACGACCTCGGCGAAGACCTCGGTCTCGCCGCCGTGGGCGCGCAGCTGCGCGGTGTACGTGCCCGGGGCGGCGGGCGTGGAGCCGCACCAGCGGGGGCGGATCGCGGTGAGGGCGCTGACGTCGAGGGCCTCGGCGGGGCCGACGGTGACCGTGTTGTTCACCGGGGAGATGTCGAGGACGTAGCGCGGCTTGCCGTCGGGGGCCGGGTGGCCGATGCGCAGGCCCTTGCGCTGGCCGATGGTGAAGCCGTAGGCGCCGTCGTGGGTGCCGACCTTGGCGCCCGCCTCGTCGACGATGTCGCCCTCGGCCTTGCCCAGGCGCCGCGCGAGGAAGCCCTGGGTGTCGCCGTCGGCGATGAAGCAGATGTCGTGGCTGTCGGGCTTCTTCGCGACGGCGAGGCCGCGGCGCTCCGCCTCGGCGCGGATCTCCTCCTTGGTGGTGATCGTGTCGCCGAGCGGGAACAGCGCGTGGGCGAGCTGCTTCTCGTCGAGGACGCCGAGGACGTACGACTGGTCCTTGGCCATGTCGGAGGCGCGGTGCAGCTCGCGGCTGCCGTCGTCGTTGACCACGACCGTCGCGTAGTGGCCGGTGCAGACGGCGTCGAAGCCGAGGGCGAGGGCCTTGTCGAGCAGCGCCGCGAACTTGATCTTCTCGTTGCAGCGCAGGCAGGGGTTCGGGGTGCGCCCGGCCTCGTACTCGGAGATGAAGTCCTCGACGACGTCCTCGCGGAAGCGCTCGGCGAGGTCCCAGCAGTAGAAGGGGATGCCGATGACGTCGGCGGCGCGGCGGGCGTCGCGGGAGTCCTCGATGGTGCAGCAGCCGCGGGCGCCGGTCCGGAAGGACTGGGGGTTGGCGGAGAGCGCCAGGTGGACCCCGGTCACGTCGTGCCCGGCTTCGACCGCTCGGGCCGCTGCGACGGCGGAGTCCACGCCGCCGGACATGGCGGCCAGGACGCGGAGGGGACGGTCGGTGCGCGGCAGGTTCTCAGTCATAGCGCCTTCCAGAGTACGGGGGAACCGTCCGGGCTCACAGTGCGTTGTCGGGTGCAGGGGGTGGATCACATGGCGGACAAGGGTGCGGCGACGGGGGCCACGGGCCGGGCGGGCAAGGGCAGGACCCGCCGGGCGGTGTTGTTCGGGGGGCTCGGGATCCTCGCGGTGGCGGGTGTCGCCGGGGCCGACGAGGTGCGGCGGCTGTGGTGGGTGCTGCCCGGGGTGTCCAAGCCGCGCAAGGAGGGCGAGCTGGACTACGCGGGCGCGGGGTGGACGGCGGCCTCGCCGGCGAACTGGCGGATGGCGGACCGGCCGGACGACTACCGGGTGGACCGCATCGTGGTGCATGTGACGCAGGGCGGCTTCGCGTCCTCGGTGGACGCCTTCAAGAACCCGTGGCACAAGGCGTCGGCGCACTACATAGTCCGCCAGGACGGCCATGTGGAGCAGATGGTGCGCGAGCTGGACGTCGCCTTCCACTCCGGGAACCGCTCGATGAACGAGCGGAGCATCGGCATCGAGCACGTGGGCTACGTGGAGCGGCCGAAGGACTTCACGGAGGCGATGTACGCGTCCTCGGCCCGGCTGGCCGCCGACATCTGCCGGAGGTACCGCATACCGGTGGACCGCAAGCACTTCGTGGCGCACTCCGAGGTCCCGGGCACCGACCACACGGACCCGGGTCCGCACTGGGACTGGGACAAGTACCTGCGCCTGGTGCGGGCCGAGGTCGACCGGAGCGGCCCCGCCTGAGCCGGGGGCCGGCCCGGGGCTGCGGAGCCCGCCCGCCCGGCCTACGCTGATCTTGGGGCTGCCCCGCGTCGGAGGTGAGGCGATGTCCAAACTGGCGGTAGCGGTGGCGGCGGCCGGCACCCTGCTGGTGGGGCTGGCGGCGCCGGGCGGGAACGGCATAGAGGACGAGCCCGCCCATGTGATCGCGGAGAAGGGGCGGCAGTCGCTCCTCACCGCCCGGTCCCTGCACTGGGAGGGGCAGACCAAGGACGCGACGGGGACCTATGTCGTGGACTTCCACCTCGACACGGAGGGCAACTGCACCGGAACCGTCGACGTGCTTCCGAAGGGGGGCCGCCTGGAGATCATCAAGCGCGGTCAGGACGTCTGGATGAAACCGGATGCGGTGTTCCTGAAGGCCCAGCTCCCGGGGCAGACCGGCAAGGACATGGCCGACGTGCTGGACGGACGGTGGATGCACGGCCACGCCGACGACGCCTCGCTCCGCGAGTTCTCCGCCTCGTGCGACGTGGCCCACCTCCAGCGCGAGTACATGCCGGAGCCGTTCACCGCGGCCGACGACGTGGAGAAGGGCGCCAAGGCCCTCGTCAAGGGCAAGCCCGCGATCACGGTCACCGGCCGCTCCGGGGACGACTGGGCCACGTTCTACGTCGCCACCGAGGGCAAGCCCTACCTGCTCCGCATCCAGGGGCAGATCGGCGCCACGCAGGGGGAGGCCGACTTCTCGGAGTACGACGAGCCGGTCCCGACCAGGACCCCGCCGCCGGCCCAGAGCGTCGACGTGTCCGACCTGCAGACGGCCGGGACGCGCCCGGCCGGCGGGGCGTGCCGGGCGGGTTGCTAGTGCTGGGGCCGGAGCGGTGAGCCCCTCCGGCCGCGTGCCTAGCTCAGGCCTGCCGTGCGGGCGCGCTCCACTGCCGGGCCGATGGCCGCGGCAAGGGCGGCGACGTCCTCCGCGGTGGAGGTGTGGCCGAGGGAGAAGCGCAGGGTCCCGCGGGCGAGCTGCGGGTCGGTGCCGGTGGCCAGCAGGACGTGGCTGGGCTGGGCCACGCCGGCGGTGCAGGCGGAGCCGGTGGAGCACTCGATGCCCTGGGCGTCGAGCAGGAGCAGGAGGGAGTCGCCCTCGCAGCCGGGGAAGCTGAAGTGGGCGTTGGCCGGGAGCCGGTTGTCGGGGTCCCCGCCGAGGACGGCGTCGGGCACGGCTGCGCGCACGGCGCGGATCAGCTCGTCCCGCAGGTGCCCGATCTCGGCGGCGAACCGCTCGCGCCGCTCGGCGGCGAGGACGGCGGCCACCGCGAAGGCGGCGACGGCCGGCACGTCGAGGGTGCCGGAGCGCACGTGTCGCTCCTGGCCGCCGCCGTGCAGGACGGGTACGGGGGTCTGGTCGCGGCCGAGCAACAGCGCGCCGATGCCGTACGGGCCGCCGATCTTGTGGCCGCTGACGGTCATCGCGGCGAGGCCGCTGTCGCCGAAGCGGACGTCGAGCTGACCCACGGCCTGGACCGCGTCGGAGTGCAGCGGGACGCCGAACTCGCGGGCCGTTCCGGCGAGTTCACGGACCGGCATGACGGTGCCGATCTCGTTGTTGGCCCACATCACGGTGGCCAGGGCCACGTCGTCGGGGTTGCGGGCGATGGCCGCGCGCAGGTCCTCCGGGGCGACCCGGCCGTAGCGGTCCACCGGCAGGTATTCGACCTGCGCGCCCTCGTGCTCGGCGAGCCAGTGCACGGCGTCGAGGACGGCGTGGTGCTCGACGGGGCTGGCGAGCACCCGGGTGCGGGCGGGGTCCTGGCTGCGGCGGGCCCAGTACAGGCCCTTGACGGCGAGGTTGTCGGCCTCGGTCCCGCCGGCGGTGAAGACCACCTCGCTGGGGCGGGCGCCGAGTGCCTCGGCGAGTGCCTCGCGGGCCTCCTCGACGGTACGGCGGGCGCGGCGGCCGGCGGCGTGCAGGGAGGACGCGTTCCCCGTGACGGCGAACTGCGCGGTCATCGCCGCAGCGGCCTCCGGGAGCATCGGGGTGGTTGCGGCGTGGTCGAGGTAGGCCATGATCCTCTGATTCTACGAGCCCCCCGGCACCCGGGGCCCACGCCGCCCCCGCCCCCGCCCCCTAGGGCCTGTTGTGAAAGTGCTGGTCATAGCCATTCGTTGATGGCTGCGACCAGCACGGTCGCTTCGTAGCGGACGGCGAGTTTGTCGTACCGG
>NZ_JBHWJJ010000166.1:0-16719 GCF_042732005.1 Streptomyces sp. NPDC059851
TTCCTGAGGAACCCGGGCCCGGCCCGTGGTGACTGCTGACGGCGACGTCAGGTCAGTTGTCGTCCTCGTCGATGAGGAAGCCGCGCATCGGCGACGGCGCCTGCATCGGCTGCGGCGCAGCGGGCCGCACCGGAGCCATCGGCTGCGTCATCGCCGGAGACATCTGCTGCTGCCCACCGTACGACGGCCCGCTCATCGGCGAGGGGCCACCCATCGGCGACGGGCTGCTCATCGGGGACGGACCGCCCATGCCCATCGAACCGGCGGGGGCCATCGACGGGGACGGCGACGGCGGCAGCGCCGGACCGGCCGGGTTCCGCGGCGGGGCCAGGGAGTCGTCGGCCTGGGTCTCCAGCTGGCGCAGCTGCGACTCCAGGTAGGACTTCAGACGCGTACGGTACTCACGCTCGAAGCCCCGCAGGTCCTCGACCTTGCGCTCCAGCGTGGCCCGCGCGGACTCCAGGGAGCCCATGGCGACGCGGTGCTTCTCCTGGGCGTCCCGCTCCAGCGCGTCGGCCTTGGCGCGGGCGTCCCGCTCCAGGCCCTCGGCGCGGCTGCGCGCCTCGCCGACGATCTTGTTCGCCTCGGAGCGGGCCTCCGCGATCGCCTGGTCGGCGGTCTGCTGGGCCAGGGACAGGACACGGGCGGCGCTGTCGCCACCGGGGCCCTGCTGCGGGAGCTGCGGCTGCGGCGGCTGCATGGGCTGCATCTGCTGCCCCATCGGCTGCATCTGCTGGCCCATGGGCTGCATCTGCTGGCCCATCGGCTGCATCTGCTGGCCGAGCGGGTTCTGGCCGCCCATGGACTGCTGACCGCCCATGGTGTGCATGGGGCCGCCCATCGGGCCGGGGCCACCGGGGCCCTGCGGGCCGCCGGGGCCGCCCATCGGGCCGGGGCCGGCCGGGAGCTGCGGCTGGCCGCCCGGGAGCTGCGGCGGACCCATCTGCGGCGGGCCCTGCTGGGCCGGCGGGCCGGATATGGCAGCGGGCACGGGGCCGCCGGGGCGCTGGTCCTGGGGTTCCGGCTTGCGCATGCCCTGCTGCTGCTGGTTCTGCGCGGCGGCGCGCGTGGCTGCGGCCAGCTTGGCCCGCAGGTCCTCGTTCTCGCGCAGCAGGCGCGTCAGCTCGGCTTCGACCTCGTCGAGGAAGGCATCGACCTCGTCCTCGTCATAGCCTTCTCGGAGGCGGACGGTCGTGAACTGCTTGTTCCGCACGTCCTCGGGAGTCAGCGGCATGTCTTCTTCACCTCTACGTAGTCGTCGGCAGTCGGCAAGACCGGATCGGGACTGTCCCCGCACGTGCGGGAAAGCTCATCGTTCACACGCTTCTCGCAGCTGTGCTCACGAAGCTGATGAGGATGTAAACGATGATCATCAGAACGAAGAAGGACAGGTCGAGTGCCACGCCCCCGAGACGCAACGGCGGAATGAACCGCCTGAGAAGCTTGAGCGGCGGATCGGTGACAGTGTAGGTCGCCTCCAGGACGACCACCATCGCCTTGCCGGGTGTCCATGAACGTGCGAACTGGAAGACGTAGTCCATCACCAGTCGGAAGATCAGCACGATTAGGAAGCACATCAGCGCGATGTAGACCACCTGTAGTGCGACGCCCATCCCGCGCTTCCCTCTCCCCTGCTCTCACTCTCGTTCCGCCCCGTGTCTGACGGATCGGTCTAGCTTTGGTTGAAGAACCCGCCCTCCGCGATGCGGGCCTTGTCCTCCGCCGTGACATCGACGTTAGCAGGCGAGAGCAGGAACACCTTCTGTGTCACGCGTTCAATGCTGCCGTGCAATCCGAACACGAGACCGGCTGCAAAGTCGACAAGTCGCTTTGCGTCCGTGTCGTCCATCTCCGTGAGGTTCATGATCACCGGAGTGCCCTCGCGGAAGTGTTCCCCGATGGTACGGGCCTCGTTGTACGTCCGGGGGTGCAGCGTCGTGATGCGGTACGGCTCCCGCTCGGAGACGACCTTGGGCATGATCACGGGGGCGTTCTTCTCCACGTTCGATCGTTCAGGTGTGATGGATGCCACGGGGGCGATTCGCGCAGGACGTCCGCTTTCGACCGGCAAGGGAGTGGGTTCCCGTTGCGGCGGGGGCTGCACGGCTCGTACCGGTTCTTCCGGTACGGGCGCTTGGTGCACGGGCTGCTGCTGGCGCCGGCGGTCCCGCTCCGGTTCCGGCTCGGGTTCGAACTCGTCGTCGGGGTCGTACCCCGGGTTGTCGTACCGGTCGTCCTCCACGAGGCCGAGGTAGACCGCCATCTTGCGCATCGCGCCGGCCATTCTCTGAGTCCTCCGCTCTGTGGTGGATCGCCGTCTCGCAGGTGTGCCGCTGTGTCACCGAAGTCACCAACTGCCCGCGATCCACGTGGTCTGTCCGCCCTCCAGCGGGAATGACCATATTTTCTGCTGTGGTCCGACTTTCTTCGCGACGTTACCCGAGCCGGGGTCTCGCGCCGAGTACCGCAGTGCCGACGCGCACATGTGTCGCACCGGCCGCAACGGCCTCTTCCAGATCTGCACTCATCCCGGCCGACACCATCGTGGCAGTCGGATGGTCCGCGCGCAGGCGGGATGACAATTCCACCAGCCGCTCGAAAGCGGCCCGTTCGCGTCCCGCATAGGGGCCGGCCAGCGGAGCCACGGTCATCACTCCGTCGATCCGCAGTCCCGGCGCACCGGCCACGAGGTCCGCGAGTTCGGCGAGCTGCTCGGGAGCCGCGCCGCCGCGGCTGCCGCGCTCCCCCGACTCGGCGTCGAGGGCGATCTGCACGAGGCAGCCGAGCTCCCGCCCGCTCTGCTGCGCCGCCGCGGAGAGCGCGGTGACCAGTCGGGGCCGGTCGACCGACTGCACCACATGCGCATATCCGGCAACGGAACGGGCTTTGTTCGTCTGCAACTGACCGACGAAGTGCCAGGTGAGCGGCAGATCCGCGCAGGCGTCCGCCTTGGGGGCGGCGTCCTGGTCGCGATTCTCCGCAACATGACGGACGCCCAGCTCCGCCAGCAGTCGTACGTCGCTCGCGGGATAGGTCTTGGTGACGACGATGAGCGTCACCTCGTCCCGCGCACGCCCCGCGGCGGCGCAGGCGGAGGAGATGCGTTCCTCCACCCGCGCCAGGTTCTCCGCGAGTTCCGACTTACGATCCGTCATCAACTAGTCCAACCAGACATATCCGGCAAGCCGCCCGGTCACCCGGTCGCGGCGGTACGAGAAGTGGTCCCGCGACTCCAGTGTGCAGACCGGCGATCGGTGCCTGTTCACCACCCCCGCCTCGGCGAGCTGGGCGTGCACCCCGGCGACCACGTCGACCGCGGGGGTCCCCCAACTCGTCTCGGACCGGGCCGCCGGGACCACCCCGGCGACCTCGTCGCGCATGGCGGCGGGCACCTCGTAGCAGCGGCCGCAGACCGCCGGGCCGGTGCGGGCGATGATCCGGCCCGGCTCGGCCCCCAGCGAGACCATCGCCTCGACGGCGGCCGGCACCACTCCGGCGACCAGTCCGGGCCGGCCCGCGTGGGCGGCGCCGGCGACCCCGGCGACGGGGTCGGCCAGCAGCACCGGGGTGCAGTCCGCCGTGAGCACCGCCAGGGCCAGGCCCCGGCGGGCGGTCACCACCGCGTCCACCTCGGGTACGGCCCGGTCGGACGGCCAGGGTCCGGTGACCACGGCGACGTCCCTGCCGTGCACCTGGTTCATCCAGACCACGTGGTCCGGTTCGACGCCCAGGGCCCCGGCCGCGATCGCCCGGTTCGCCAGAACGGCGGCCGGGTCGTCTCCGACCGCGCCGCCGAGATTGAGCTCCTCGTACGGAACGGCGCTCACCCCGCCCCACCGGTCGGTGAAGGCGAAGTGGGCGCCGCTCTCGCTGTGCTGCCCCAGGGTCACTTCAGGAAGTCCGGTACGTCCAGTTCCTCGGCCGGGCTGTCCTGGTAGGGACGGGCCGTGGGGACCTGCGGCGCGGGGGGCGCGACCTCGACCGGGGCGACCGGCTCGACGGGGGCCGGGGGCTCCTCGCGGGGGGTGACGGTGCCGAGGCCGCCGAAGGCCGGGCGGACCGGCTCGGGGGCGCGGACCGGGGCCGGGGCGGGCTCCTCGCGCTTGGTGGACGCGGCACCGATGACGTTGTCGCGGCGGGCCGGGGGCTGCCCGCCGTCGAAGCCGGCCGCGATGACGGTGACCCGCACCTCGTCGCCGAGGGCGTCGTCGATGACGGCACCGAAGATGATGTTCGCCTCGGGGTGCGCGGCCTCGCTCACCAGCTGGGCGGCCTCGTTGATCTCGAACAGGCCGAGGTCCGAACCGCCCGAGATGGACAGCAGGACGCCGCGGGCGCCGTCGATGGAGGCCTCCAGCAGCGGCGAGGAGATCGCCATCTCGGCGGCGGCCACCGCGCGGTCGTCGCCGCGGGCCGAGCCGATGCCCATGAGGGCCGAGCCCGCCTCGGACATCACGGACTTGACGTCGGCGAAGTCGAGGTTGATCAGACCCGGGGTGGTGATGAGGTCGGTGATGCCCTGGACACCGGAGAGCAGGACCTGGTCCGCGGACTTGAAGGCGTCCAGGACCGAGACCTGGCGGTCCGAGATGGACAGCAGCCGGTCGTTGGGGATGACGATGAGGGTGTCGACCTCTTCGCGGAGCTCGGCGATGCCGTCCTCCGCCTGGTTCGCGCGGCGCCGCCCCTCGAAGGTGAACGGCCGGGTGACCACACCGATGGTCAGGGCGCCGAGCGAGCGCGCGATGTTCGCGACGACCGGGGCGCCGCCGGTGCCGGTGCCGCCGCCCTCGCCCGCGGTGACGAAGACCATGTCGGCCCCCTTGAGGACCTCCTCGATCTCCTCGCGGTGGTCCTCGGCCGCCTTGCGGCCGACCGCCGGGTTGGCTCCGGCGCCGAGGCCCCGGGTGAGTTCGCGGCCGACGTCGAGCTTGACGTCGGCGTCGCTCATCAACAGGGCCTGGGCGTCCGTGTTGATGGCGATGAACTCGACGCCTTTGAGACCGACCTCGATCATCCGGTTGATGGCATTGACACCACCGCCGCCGACACCGATGACCTTGATGACTGCGAGGTAGTTCTGCGGTGCTGCCACGTCGAAGGCCTCTCGCCTCGAGTTACGTGTCGCCGCTTCGCGGGCCTGCGCTGCGACGACTGATGCCGAAATGTGGGACGGTCCGAACGCGCCGACCCGAACCCTAACCCTGAAGTTTAGGGTTAAGTATGTGCCTGTTCCCTGGACTCTTCCGAACAGGACACTAAGTCGACAAGTAGCGCGTGTTCAACGAACACGCCGAACCTCCCGTTTTTCTTTTCACCCTATGTGATCACCCGTATCGGTGGCCAACCAGGGTGCGTCGCGGCGCGACCGAACGTCAACTCCCGGACACGGCAGGGGCCGTGGGGACGCTCACGTCGAAGTGGGCAGCCGTCGGTGCGGCTTTGAGCAGAGCGGTCAGCGCACGCCCCTTCGCCTCCCCCTGCTCCCCGCTCCCCCACACCACCGTGCGCCGTCCGGTCAGCTCCAGGACGATCGAGTCGTACGAGCCCACCTTGACCTGCACGGTCTGCCGGGAGACGACCTCGGGGAGGTCTCCGGCGACGCCCACGGCCTCGCGCAGCAGCCGCTCCTCGTCGAAGCGGCGGCCGCTCGGCGACTGCGCCACGTTCAATTCGAGGAGGGGTACGCCGTCCGGTGCTTTCGCAACCGTGTCGAAGCGGACACCCGAAGCGTCCACTTCCACGTAGTTGGCGTCCTTTTTGACGAGCAGGACGGGTTTGCGTTCCGTCACTTTGAGACCGATTCCGCGGGGCCAGGCACGGACCACATCGACCGAATCGACGCGGGGCAGCCGCTTGCGGACCCGCTGCCCGATCTCGTCGGTGTCCACGTTCACGAGCGGGGCGCCGACCGGCACGGCCGCGGCGGCCAGGACCTGTTCGGGGGTGAGCACCTGCGTGCCGCTCGTGGTCACCTTCTCGACCCGGAGCCAGGAGGACCCGTAGAGCACCCAGCAGACGCCCGCGGTGAGCAGCGCGGTGACCGCGCCGACGGCCATCAGCCGGCCCCGGCCGCGCAGCCGCCGGACCAGACGGAGCGCACCGGGGCGCGGGACGGACCGGGCCTTGGGGGCCTTGGGCGCCTTGGGGGCCTTCGCCGGCTTCGAGGGCTTGGCGACCTTCGTCGGCTCCTGCGGCTTCGACCGCTTCGACTCCTTCGGGAGCTTCCGGAGCTTGGGGAGCTTGGGGCGCTTCGACTCCTCGGGCGCCCGAGGCGGCTTCGGCGACGCGGGCGGCTGGGGGGAGCCGGAGCCCTTGCCCTTGCGGGCGGGCCGGTCGGAACCGGGTGTCCCGCGCTGTGCGGTGTTCGCTCCGGCCACTCCTGTGCCTCCTGCGTCTGCGCTGTACCGCCTCAGCGGTTCCGGTGGGCGGCGATCGCCTCGTACACCATCGCGACCAGCAGCTCGTCGGCGTCGCGGCGGCCGAACTCGGAGGCGGCGCGGGACATCTCGTACAGGCGGTGCGGGTCGGACAGCACCGGCAGGACGTTGCCGAGCACCCAGTCGGGCGTCAGCTCCGCGTCGTCGACGAGCAGGCCGCCACCTGCCTTGACCACCGGCTGGGCGTTGAGCCGCTGTTCGCCGTTGCCGATCGGCAACGGGACGTACGCGGCGGGGAGCCCGACGGCGGAGAGTTCGGCGACGGTCATCGCACCCGCACGGCACAGCATCATGTCGGCGGCGGCGTACGCGAGATCCATCCGGTCCAGGTACGGTACCGGGACATAGGGCGGCATCCCGGGCATGTTGTCGACGTGCGGCATTTCGTTCTTCGGGCCGACCGCGTGCAGGATCTGGATCCCGGAGCGCTGGAGGGTCGGGGCGACCTGCTGGACGGTCTCGTTGAGGCGGCGGGCGCCTTGCGAGCCGCCGGAGACGAGCAGGGTCGGCAGGTTGGGGTCCAGGCCGAAGGTCGCGCGGGCCTCCGGGCGGGCGGCGGCGCGGTCCAGGGTGGCGATGGTGCGGCGCAGGGGGATGCCCACGTAGCGGGCCCCGCGCAGCTTGCTGTCGGGCGTGGAGACGGCCACGGCGTGGGCGTAGCGGGAGCCGATCTTGTTGGCCAGGCCGGGGCGGGCGTTGGCCTCGTGGACGATGATCGGCACGCCGAGCCGCTTGGCCGCGAGGTAGCCGGGCAGGGCCACGTAGCCGCCGAAGCCGACGACGACGTCGGCCTTGGTGCGCTCCAGGATCTCCTCGGCCGCCTTGATGGTGCCGCGCAGCCGCCCCGGGACGGTGATCAGCTCGGGGGTGGGCTTGCGGGGCAGCGGGACGGCGGGGATCAGGCCCAGCTCGTAGCCGCGCTCGGGCACGAGGCGGGTTTCGAGTCCACGCTCCGTGCCGAGGGCGGTGATGCCCACGGAGGGGTCCTGCCTGCGCAGGGCGTCCGCGAGGGCGAGCGCGGGCTCGATGTGGCCGGCGGTCCCCCCACCGGCGAGTACGACATGCACCGAAATTCACCGCTCTCCGGACGGACGCGTCTTGACGCGCCGTCTCATCGACTTCCATCTCTGCCCGGTCCGCTTCCAGCCCGACCTCGGCTGGCGCATCGCGAGCGCCGCACGCGCGGCCGGCTCCTCCCGCGCGAAGGCGATGAGCAGACCGACCGCGAACATGGTCGGCAACAGGGCGGAGCCTCCGTACGAGAACAGCGGGAGCGGGACTCCGGCGATCGGCAGCAGGCCGAGCACCGCACCGATGTTGATCACGGCCTGGGCCGTGATCCAGGTGGTCACGCCTCCCGCGGCATAGCGTACGAAGGAGTCCTCCGTGCGTCCGGCCACGCGGATACCCGCATAGCCTAGAGCCGCGAACAGGGCGAGTACCGACAGCGTCCCCGCCAGACCCAGTTCCTCCCCGGTGATGGCGAAGATGAAGTCGGTGTGGGCTTCCGGCAGTTGACCCCATTTTTCCACACTGGCCCCCAAACCGGATCCGAACCATCCGCCGGAGGCGAGGGCGTAGATCCCGTGTACGGCCTGCCAGCAGAGGTCGTTTTTGCCGGGTTCGGTCGCGCCGAGGCAGGCGAGCCGGTCCATGCGGTGGGGGGTGGTCTTGATCAGCAGTGCGACGATCACACCCGCGAAGGCGAGCACGGCCACGAAGAGCCGGGTGGGGGCGCCGGCGAGCCACAGCAGGCCGAACAGGATGGCTCCGAGGATCATGGCGGTGCCCATGTCCCCGCCCAGCATGATCAGGCCGAGCAGCAGGAAGGCCACCGGGACCAGCGGCACCAGCAGGTGCTTCCACTGGGTCAGCAGGCCCTTGTCGCCCTTGCGGGCCAGCAGGTCGGCGCCCCACAGGATCAGCGCCAGCTTGCCGAACTCGCTGGGCTGGAGCATGAACGGACCGCCGAGGGAGATCCAGTTCTGGTTGCCGTTGATCGCCACCCCTATCCCGGGGACTTGGACCAGGACCATCAGGAACAGGGTTCCGGCGAGCACCGGGTAGGACAGCGCCCGGTGCAGCTTGACCGGCATCCGGGAGGCGGCGAGCAGCAGGAGGGTTCCGATCAGGGCGGCCACGAACTGCTTCTTGAAGAAGTACGCGTCGCCCAGGCCCAGCTGGAGCGCTTTGATCATCGAGGCCGAGTAGACCATCACCAGGCCGAGCACGGTGATGAGCAGCGAACTGCCGAAGATCAGGTAGTACGCGGTGAGGGGCCGGTCCCAGGCCCGGCGCAGTTGCCGCTGCGTCCGCCGCAGCCGGGTCAGCGGGCCGCCCCCGATACCGGGCCGCCGCGCTCCCGGTACCGGGCGTCTGCGGCCCTGCACCTTGACGGACCGCAGGCCCTTCGCAGGACCCGCGGCGGCCTTCCCCGCGGACGGCCGCCGCCCGGGCAGCACCTCCTTGGCCGGCATCTGTGACCTTCCCCTCCACTCGTACGGGGGCGGGGCGGCCGCCCGGCCGGAGAGGAGCCCCCTGCCTGACCTAGGCGCTCTCGGCGGCCAGTTCGCGCACCGCGTCCGCGAAGGCGTCCCCGCGCTTGTTGTAGTTCGCGAACATGTCCATCGACGCACAGGCGGGTGCCAACAGGACCGTGTCGCCGGGTTCGGCGAGTCGGGCCGCCTCCCGGACCGCCGCGAGCATCGCCCCAGTGTCGGTCCGGTCGAGGTCGACGACCGGGACATCGGGGGCGTGTCGCGCCAGCGCCTCGGCGATGAGCGCCCGGTCGGCGCCGATCAGCACCGCGCCGCGCATCCGCTCGGCCGACTTCTGCACGAGCTCGTCGAAGGTCGCGCCCTTGGCGAGGCCGCCCGCGATCCACACGACCGGCTCGTACGCGGCCAGGGAGGCTTCGGCGGCGTGCGTGTTCGTGGCCTTGGAGTCGTCGACGTACGCGACCCCGCCGACCTCGTCCACGAACGCGACCCGGTGCGCGTCCGGGCGGAAGTCGCGCAGCCCGTCGCGGACCGCGCGCGGCGGGACGCCGAAGGCGCGGGCCAGGGCGGCCGCGGCGAGCGCGTTGGCGATGTTGTGCGGGGCGGGCGGGGTGATGTCCGAGACCTCGGCGAGCTCCTGGGCGTTCTTCTGCCGGTTCTCGACGAAGGCGCGGTCCACGAGGATCCCGTCGACGACGCCGAGCATGGAGGGGCCGGGGGCGCCGAGGGTGAAGCCGATGGCGCGGCAGCCCTCCACGACGTCGGCCTCCTCGACGAGCCGCTCGGTGGCGGGGTCGGCGACGTTGTAGACGCAGGCGACGGTGTTGCCCTCGTAGATGCGGCCCTTGTCGGCGGCGTACGCCTCCATGGAGCCGTGCCAGTCGAGGTGGTCCGGGGCCAGGTTGAGGACGGCCGCCGAGTGGGCGCGCACGGAGGGTGCCCAGTGCAGCTGGTAGCTGGAGAGCTCGACGGCGAGGACGTCGTACTCCTCCTCGCCGAGCACCACGTCGATGATCGGGGTGCCGATGTTGCCGACGGCCGCGGTCCGCAGGCCGGCGGCCTTCAGGATCGAGGCGAGCATCTGGGTCGTGGTGGTCTTGCCGTTCGTCCCGGTGATCGCGAGCCACGGGGCGGGCTCGCGCCCGGGGCGGGACCCGCGGAGCTGCCAGGCGATCTCCACGTCGCCGACGACCTCCACGCCGGCCGCCGCGGCGGCGGCGAACAGCGGGCTGTCCGGCTTCCAGCCGGGCGAGGTGACGACGAGGCCGGTGCCCTCCGGCAGCGTCTCGGCGTCGCCGAGGCGGACGGAGATGCCCAGGTGCGCGAGTTCGGCCGCCTTCGCGCGGTGGCCCTCGCCGTCGCCGCCGTCCACGACGGTCACCGATGCGCCGAAGCCGGCCAGGGCGCGGGCGGCGCTGATGCCGCTCACGCCGAGACCGGCGACGGTGATGTTCTTGCCCTGCCAGGAGGTCACTTGTCGGCTGCCCATCCAGCGTAGAAGAGTCCGAGTCCGACGATCACGCACATGCCCTGGATGATCCAGAAGCGGACCACCACGAGCACTTCGGACCAGCCCTTGAGTTCGAAGTGGTGCTGCAGCGGCGCCATCCGGAAGACGCGCTTCCCGGTCAGCCGGAACGAGCCGACCTGGATGACCACCGAGAGGGTGATGAGCACGAAGAGGCCGCCGAGGAGGGCGATCAGGAACTCCGTGCGGGAGCAGATCGCCAGACCGGCGAGTGCGCCGCCGAGGGCCAGCGAGCCGGTGTCACCCATGAAGATCTTGGCCGGCGAGGTGTTCCACCACAGGAAGCCGAAGCAGGCGCCCATGAGCGCGGACGCGACGACCGCGAGGTCGAGCGGGTCTCGCACCTCGAAGCAGGCGTTCGGGTTGGTCAGGGTCTCCGCGTTGGCGCAGGACTCCTGGAACTGCCAGACACCGATGAACGTGTAGGCGCCGAAGACCATCACGGCGGCGCCGGTGGCCAGGCCGTCCAGGCCGTCCGTCAGGTTCACGCCGTTGGACATGGCCAGGATCATGAACAGCGCCCAGACCACGAACAGGACGGGGCCGATCGACCAGCCGAAGTCGTTGACGAACGACAGCTTCGTGGAGGCCGGGGCGAGCCCACGGGCGTCCTTGAACTGCAGTGCCAGCACGGCGAAAGCGATGCCGACGATCAGCTGGCCGGCCATCTTGGCCTTGGCCCGCAGACCGAGCGAACGCCGCTTGACGATCTTGATGTAGTCGTCGAGGTAGCCGACGAGGCCCATGCCGGCCATCAGGAACAGCACCAGCACACCGGAGAACGACGGCGTCTGACCGGTCAGCACCTTCGTCAGGGCGTACGCGATGAGCGTGGCCAGGATGAAGGAGATGCCGCCCATGGTGGGCGTGCCCTTCTTCCCGAGGTGGCCGCGCGGGCCGTCGTCGCGGATGAACTGGCCGTAGCCCTTGCGGGCCAGCAGCTTGATCAGCAGCGGGGTGCCGATGACGGTGAGGAACATACCGATGACACCGGCGAACAGGATCTGCCTCATCGGCCGGCGACCTCGCCCTCGGCGCCGTCGAGCAGCGCCTGCGCGACCCGCTCCAGGCCGATCGACCTGGAAGCCTTCACCAGCACGACGTCACCCGGGCGCAGTTCACTGCGCAACAGGTCGATCGCCGCCTGCGCGTCGGACACGAGCACCGACTCCTCACCCCACGAACCCTCGTTATAGGCGCCCAGTTGCAGCCAGGACGCTTCCCTGCCCCCGACTGCGACGAGCTTGCTCACGTTGAGCCGGACGGCAAGCCGTCCCACCGCGTCGTGCTCGGCCAGCGCGGAGTCGCCGAGCTCGGCCATGGGACCGAGCACCGCCCACGTGCGCCCCCCGTTCGCCCTGGCGGCGCCGCCCATGGCGGCCAGCGCACGCAGTGCGGCCCGCATGGACTCGGGGTTCGCGTTGTAGGCGTCGTTGACGACCGTGACGCCGTCCGCTCGCTCGGTGACCTCCATCCGCCACCGGGACAAGGTGCCCGCCCCGGAGAGCGCGGTGGCGATCTCGTCGACGGACATGCCCAGCACGTGGGCGACGGCGGCCGCGGCAAGCGCGTTCGACACGTGGTGCTCACCGTACAGGCGCAAGGTCACTTCGCCGCACCCGGTGGGTGTGTGAAGTGTGAAGGAGGGCTGCCCGGCAGGTGTCATCCGGACTTCCGAAGCCCGGACGTCGGCGTCCTCGGCCTCGCCGAACAACAGCGTACGGGCCCGGGTACGGGCGGACATCGCCCGCACCAGCGGGTCGTCGGCGTTGAGGACGGCGACTCCGCCGTCGGCCGCGGCGGGCAGGGCCTCGACCAGCTCGCCCTTGGCCAGGGCGATCTGCTCGCGGCCGCCGAACTCGCCGATGTGGGCGGTGCCCACGTTGAGCACGAGTCCGATGCGCGGCGGGGTCAGCCCGGTGAGGTAGGCGATGTGCCCGATGCCGCGGGCACCCATCTCCAGCACCAGGTGCCGGGTCTCCTCGGTGGCACGCAGTGCGGTGAGCGGCAGGCCGATCTCGTTGTTGAGGGAGCCGGGCGTCCACACGGTGGGCGCGTGGGCCTGGAGGACCTGGGCGATGAGGTCCTTGGTGGAGGTCTTTCCGGCGGAGCCGGTGAGGGCCACCACATCGGTGCCGAGACGCTGGACGACGGCCCGGGCGAGGGCGCCGAGCGCCTTCTCGACGTCGGGCACGACGATCGCGGGGACGCCGAGGGGCCGGGCGGCGAGGACGGCCGCGGCGCCGGAGTCCACGGCCTTCCCCGCGTAGTCGTGGCCGTCGACGTGCTCGCCGGCGAAGGCGGCGAACAGGCTGCCGGCCTCCACCTGGCGGGAGTCGATGACGACGGGCCCGGTGATCCGCACGGACGGATCCGGTATGTCGTGGGGCCGCCCGCCGGTGATGTCGGCGATCTCGGCGAGGGAAAGGGCGATCACTGGTTCACCTCGGCCTGGGGGACGTTCACGTCGTGCTGCCGCGCGGCGCGGTCGCGCGCGGCCTGTGCCTGGATCGCGGCGCGGAGCACCGCGCGGTCGTCGAAGGGCCGTACGACACCTGCGGTGTCCTGGCCCTGCTCGTGGCCCTTGCCCGCCACCAGCACGGTGTCGCCGGGCTCGGCTCGCGCGACGGCGGCGGCGATGGCCGCGGCCCGGTCGGCGTCGACGAGGACCTCGCCGCGCTCCTCGGAGGGCACCGAGACGGCGCCCTCGAACATGGCGGCGAGGATCTTCAGGGGGTCCTCGGAGCGCGGGTTGTCGGAGGTCAGCACGGCGGTGTCGGCGAACCGGGCCGCCGCGGCGCCCATCGGGCCGCGCTTGGTCGTGTCGCGGTCGCCGCCGCAGCCGAGGACGATGTGCAGCCGACCCGCGGTGACCTCGCGCAGCGCCCGCAGCACCGACTCGACGGCGTCGGTCTTGTGCGCGTAGTCGACGACGGCGAGGTACGGCTGCCCCGCGTCGACCCGCTCCAGGCGGCCCGGTACGCCGGGGACCGCGGCGACGCCGTCGGCGGCGGTCTGCGGGTCGAGGCCGGCGGCGGCGAGCGTGGCGATCGCGGCGACGGTGTTGGCGACGTTGAACGGGCCGGGCAGCGGGGCCTTCGCCGATACGCGTTCCCCGTTCGGGCCGAGCACGGTCAGCGTGGAGTCCATGTGCCCGAAGACGACGTCCTCGGCGCGCCAGTCGGCGCCCGGGTCCCCGGCGGCGGAGAAGGTGACGACCGGGATCGCCGACTCCTTCGCGAGGCGGCGGCCGTACTCGTCGTCGAGGTTGACCACGCCCATGCGGGCGCGGCGCTCGGTGAAGAGCTGGGCCTTGGCCTGGAAGTAGTCCTCCATGTCGGAGTGGAACTCCATGTGCTCCGGGCTCAGGTTGTTGAAGACGGCGACGTCGAAGACGCAGCCGTCGACCCGGCCGAGCACGAGGGCGTGGCTGGAGACCTCCATGGCGACGGCCTCGACGCCGCGCTCGCGCATGACGGCGAACAGCGCCTGGAGGTCGGTGGCCTCGGGGGTGGTCCGCTCGGACTTGATGCGCTCGTCACCGATGCGCATCTCCACGGTGCCGACGAGCCCGGTGGTCCGGCCGGCCCCGCGCAGTCCGGCCTCGACGAGGTACGCCGTGGTCGTCTTCCCGGAGGTGCCGGTGATGCCGATCTGGAGCAGACCTTCGCCGGGGCGGCCGTAGATCGCGGCGGCGAGCTCGCCCATCCGACCGCGGGGGTCCGCGACGGCGAGCACCGGCAGGCCGGTCGCGGCGGCGCGCTCGGCGCCCGCCGGGTCGGTCAGTACGGCCGCGGCGCCGCGGGCGGCCGCCTGGGCGGCGAAGTCGGCGCCGTGCAGCCGGGCGCCGGGCAGGGCCGCGTACAGGTCACCGGGGCGCACGGCACGGGAGTCGTGCGTGATCCCGGTGATCAGCGGGCCCGACTGCTCGGGCGCGGCCCCGGCGTCCGCCAGGGCCGCGAGCTCGTGGAGCGGGGTCGGACGGGCGGTCGTGGGCCGCGGCGCGCCCGGCGGCGTTGCCGGGGCGTCGTGCTGGGTGGTTCTGGGCTGATCAGCGTGGGGCACGGCGGTGAGCGTACCGGGCGCGGCGGGCCGGTCGCGAAGTGAGGGCCCGCCCGGGACGGGGCCGGAGGGCTGGTTCCCGGGTTTCGGGGTGATCGTTGTCACTGGTGGTGCCTCACGGATCTTCTGGACGGGGCGGGCCTGCCGGAGGGTGTCACCGGCCGGGCTGCGGGGAGCTCTGGGGGGTGGCCCGGGGATCGGGTTCGTAGGTGACGGGAAGGCCGGCGGGGGCGCTTCCGGTGGGGGCGACCTGGAGGGTCTTGAGGGCGAACTCCATGACCTTCTTGTAGATGGGGCCGCAGATCTGGCCGCCGAAGTAGCTGCCCTTGGTGGGGTTCTGGATGGCGCAGTAGACGGTGACGCGGGGGTTGTCGGCGGGGGCGAACCCGGCGAAGGAGGCGGTGTAGCCCTTGTAGCGGCCGGTGGCCGGATCCACCCGGTTGGACGTGCCCGTCTTGCCGCCGACGCGGTAGCCGGGGATGCGGGCCTTGGTTCCGGTGCCCTCCTGGTCGTCGACGACGGACTCCAGCATTTCGGAGAGGGTCTTGGCGGTCTCCCGGCTGATCACGCGGGTCTGCTCCGGGGCCGGGGCGGGGGTGAAACGGCCGTCGGGCCCCTTGGTGCCGCGGACCAGGGTCGGCTCGATCCGGACGCCTCCGTTGGCGACGGTGGAGTACACGGAGGCCGCCTGCATGGCGTTGAGGGACAGGCCCTGGCCGAACGGGATCGTGTACTGCTGGGAGGTCGACCAGGCCTCGGGGCGGGCGAGGAGGCCGCGGGACTCGCCCGGGTAGTCCAGGCCGGTCGGCTGCCCGAGGCCGAACTTGGTCAAGTAGGAGTGGAGCACCTTGTTGGCCTCGGGCTGGGTGGGGCCGAGCTGGCCGGTGGCGAGGATGGTGCCGATGTTGGAGGACTTGGCCAGGACCCCGTTGAGGGTCAGGTACCAGGTCGGGTGGTCGATGTCGTCCTTGAACAACCGGTCGCCGCGGTGGAGCCGGTTGGGGACCTCGACGCGGGTGTCGGGGGTGGCCTTCTTCTCCTCCAGTACGGCGGCCATGGAGATGACCTTGGCGGTGGAGCCGGGCTCGTAGACGTCCTGGAGGGCCGCGTTGCCCATGGCGGCGGAGCTGGCCCGACTGAGGTCGTTCGGGTCGAAGCCCGGGGCGTTGGCCATGGCCAGCACCTCGCCGGTGCGGGTGTCCTGGACGATGACGTAGCCGCGGTCGGCCTCGGACTTCTGGACCTGCTCGGTGATGGCGCTCTGCGCCGCCCACTGGATGTCGCGGTCGATGGTCAGCTCGACGTCCTCGCCGGGCACGGCCGGCTTCTCGCTGGACCCGGCGGTGGGCACGCGGCGGCCGCCGGACTGGGCGTAGGTGATCGTGCCGTCCTTGCCGGCCAGCTTCCGGTCGAGGGCGGACTCCAGGCCGCCCGCGCCCTTGCCCTCGGCGTTGACGTAACCCAGTATCCCGGCGGCCAGGTCCCCGCCCGGGTACACCCGCTTGCTGCTGTCCTCGTTGAACACGCCGGCCATGACGTTGGCGCCGGGGCCGTTGTTCCGCTTGTCGGCGAGGGCCTTCTCGGCGAAGACCCGCTTGAGGTCCTTGATCTGGTTCCAGACCTGCGGGGTCTGGCGGCGGGCGAGGACGACGTAGCGGGTGTTCTTGGTCTTCAGCCGGGCGGTGAGCTCCTTGGCGTCGGCGTTCAGGATGGGCGCGAGGAGGGCGGCGGCCTGCTCGGGGGCGTCGGGGGCCTTGCTCTCCTGGGGGGTGAACATCTTGGGGTCGGCGGTGATGTCGTACGCGTCGACGCTGATGGCGAGGGCGACGCCCTTGCGGTCGGTGATCTCGCCGCGCTCGGCGGCCAGGGTGATGCTGGTGAAGCGGTTCTCGGAGGCCTTGGCGGAGTACGTGGCGGCGTCGACGGCCTGTACCTGGAGCAGCCGTACGACGAAGGCCAGCATCACGAGCGTCAGCCCGACGCCGACCAGGCGCAGCCGGGGCCTCGGGCTGCCGAGCCGGATCGTGTGCGGGGCGCGGGCGGCGGGGGGACGGCGGGTCGCGGGCCGGGTGCCGGGGCGGGGCCGGTCGGTGCTGCCGGGGCGGGGCCGTCCGGGGCCGGGCACCCGCCGCCGCGGGGTGTCCTGCGGGCTCACACCGCCACCTCCGGGCGCGTCCGCTCCGGGGTGCCG
>NZ_JBHWJJ010000167.1:0-16480 GCF_042732005.1 Streptomyces sp. NPDC059851
GGTCTGAGGAAGGCGCGGAAGCCCCAGATCGACCACGTGAACCAGCTGGGGTCAGCTGGAAGGGAGGTCCCGTCGCGCCTGACCGGCGCAGACGGAAGGAGCTGTCCATGCATCCCCTCGCAATCCTCGGCGCCGCTACCGGCAAGCTGGCTCACTACACGGTGTCCGGCGTGGTGGGCGCGCTGATCATCAAGAACCTTCCGGCCGCCAAGCCTGCCGCCCGCAAGGCGCTCATCAGCGGCCTGGCAGGTGGGATCGTCGCCAGCCGATGGCTGGCCGAGGCCACCGAGGAGGCCCGCCTCAAGGCCGGTGACATGCTGGCCGAGGCCCGCTCTTCCCTCGGCGAGGAGGTGCCACCGCCCTCCGCGGTCAAGGTCGAGAACCACGATCACGGACACGAGCACTGATCATGACGGCGACCGTGCTGGTGCGCTCCGTGGCCTCGGGCCGGGCGCGCCTGACCGTTCCGTGGCTGCGTGACCGCCCCGGCTGTGCGGGACTCGTCGATGACCGCCTCACCGGGATCAGCGGCTTCCGCGCCCTGCGGATCTTCCCGCGCACCGGCAGTGTCGTGATCTGGGTCGCTCCAGATCAGCTGGACGTCGACCGCCTCGTCACAGCCCTAGAGGAAGCCCCGCCAGCCGCCGTGGTGGCGGCCAAGCCCTCCCGCTCCCTGCCCGACTCCTCTACCGGGGAGGTCGCCCGCCTGGTGGTCGGCGGAGCCGTCCTAGCCCTCGTAGCCCTGCGCCGCCTACTCGGCCGGCCCCGGCTCACCCTCGGCTCCTCTGGCTTCCTCGGAGCCATCACGATCTTCACCGGTCTGCCCTTCTTCCGCGGCGCCCTACGCACCCTGCGCGGCCGCAGCAGCCCCGGAACGGACACCCTGGTCACCGCCGCCACCGTCATCTCGCTCGTGCTGCGCGAGAACGTGGTCGCCCTGACCGTCCTGTGGCTGCTGAACATCGGCGAATTCCTGCAGACCCTCACCCTGCGCCGCACCCGCCGCGCCATCGAGGACCTGCTCACCATCGGCGAGGAGCGGGTCTGGCTCGTGCGCGGGAGTGGAGGTCGAGGTGGCGCTGGAGGACCTGGAGCCCGCCGACGTGGTCGCCGTGTACGAACACCACCGCATCCCGGTCGACGGGCACGTGCTCTCGGGCGAGGCGCTGGTGGACCAGGCAGCCGTCACCGGCGAGGCCCTGCCCGTCTACGCCCGCGAAGGCGCCCACGTCTACGCCGGCACCATCGTCACCTCCGGATCGCTCACCGTCCGCGCGGACTCCGTCGGCCGGGACACCACGGTCGGCCGGATCATCAGCCGGGTCGAGGAGGCCCAGTCCGACCGGGCCCCGATCCAGACCCTGGCCACCCGCTTCACCCAGCGCTTCGTCCCGGTCTCCTTCGCGCTGGCCGCGCTGACGTACGTAGTCACGCGGGATGCCCGCCGCGCGATGACCATGCTGCTGATCGCCTGCCCGTGCGCCGCCGGGCTGGCCACACCGACCGCCATCAGCGCCGCCATCGGCAACGGCGCCCGCCGCGGCACCCTCATCAAGGGCGGCACCCACCTGGAGGGCATCGGCCGGGTCACCGCCGTGGTCTTCGACAAGACCGGCACGCTCACCTTCGGCAAGCCCCTGGTCACCAGCGTCGTCACCCTCAGCGAGGACGTCACGGCCGACGAGGTGCTCAGCCTGGCCGCCTCCGGTGAATTGCACGCCCGCCACCCGCTCGCCCAGGCCATCGTGGCTCGAACCGAGGAACAGCACCTGCACATCCCCATCCACCAGGCGTGCGAAGTCGTCCTCGGCATGGGCATGCGCGCGGAACTCGACGGCACCCGGCTGCTCGTCGGCAGCCCCGCACTGCTGCGCCAGCACGGCGTCGGACTGACCGAGGAGGCCCAGGGCTGGACCGACCGCCTGCGGGCCGGCGGCGAGACCGTCATCTGCCTCGCCCACGACCAGGACCTGATCGGCATGCTCGGCGTGTCCGACGCCGTACGGGCCGGAGCCGAAACCGTCATCCAACAGCTGCGCGGCCTCGGCGTGTCCCGCCTCATCCTCCTCACGGGCGACGCGCCGGAGACCGCCCAGGTCGTCGCCGACGCCCTAGGCATCACCGAAGTGCACGCGCACGCCCTGCCAGAGGCCAAACTCCAGGTGATCCGCGACCTCCAGACCGAGGGCCACACCGTCGCCATGGTCGGCGACGGCACCAACGACGCACCCGCCCTCGCCCTCGCTGACATCGGCATCACCATGGGCGAACACTCCTCCCACGTCGCCCTCGAAACCGCCGACATTGCCCTCGCAGGCAACGACCTGCGCCAGGTCGCCGCCGTCGTCGAACTCAGCCGCCACACCCTGCGCGTCGTACGGCAGAACTACGGCCTCGCCATCGGCGTCAACCTGCTCGGCCTGGTGGCCGGCGCCGGCGGCTCCATGAACCCCGTACTCGCGGCCCTCCTCCACAACACCAGCAGCATCGCCGTCGTCGGCAACTCGGCCCGCTTGGTCAACCACACCCCGCACCTGCCGCGCGTCGGCGACGAAAGACTCCGGCGGGCACCAATGGAGGAACACCGGGTCCGTTGACGCCTGGCCCCGCACCAGACAGCCAAGGAGCGGATCGGGGATGACCGTCCAGCCGCCCCAGCCAACGAGAGCTCCTCGTCGGTACAAATTCAACGGCGGATGACGTCGGTTGAAGGCCGTCCAGGCGCGCAGGGCCCTGGTTGTCCGTGCCACCGGCCGGGGCGGGGAAGTCGGGCTGCTTCCGGCGCCAGTCCACCACCGCGGCCCGCCCCACCCGAGCGGTCCGCCCCACATCCGCCAGCAGCACCCGGTCCTGGCCGACCGGTCGAGGGCGAGCGGGGAGCGGCGTCCCTGTCGGGCGGTGAAAGACCGCCGCCCTGCGGTGCGTCTACATGGCGATCATGTCCCCTTGCTGCGAGCGGGAGATGCAACCACGTCGCCCTGCTCGGAGCCGGGCGGGCTCGCAACCAGAATCGGATGCTGCGGCGTTCCCCCAGCAGGACACCGTCTGTGCAGGGACGTGTCCGTCATGACCCGCCCATCGAGCACTCCGGACGCCCGGTCGCACACCGCGCGCCACGCCATGTGGACGGCGCGCGCCCCCGCCCCGGACCCACCACCATCGGGGGCGATCTGAGGGGTCGCTCGTCGGCGGCCGGGCAAGCCCGACAAAGGGCCACCACCCTCCATGGCCCGGCGGTGGCGGCCCTCTCCGATCAACTCAACACGGTACGGCTACGGCGGTGGGCGTGACTCTACTCCGTAGCTCCGCAGCCGGCCGCAATGCCCAGCAGTCGTTACTGCTCCGCCTCACGCCAGCGCCCGTGGCAGGCCGGACTGGAGGCGCCGCCGCGGAAGCGCCGACGGGCGGGCGTGGTTCGTGACGGCGGCCTACGCCGGCCCGGAGGAGGGAGGCGGGTGCAGGCCGGGACGGTTCGGCAGGCGGCTGGCTGGTGGCGGTGACGGCCCCCTCGAACAGGAGCAAGGCGGATCAGAACAGCCTCGTCGCGGTCAACTACGCGCCGTACCGGCACAGCGCCTCCGGCGGCGACGGTTGCCACTCGGCTGTCCATCAGCGTCTTCGCCCCTGCACACCACCAGCACCGCGCGCGACGTCCCGCTCAAGCTGCCCGGGTGCACGTCCGAGAAGTCCTCGTCCCCCCGTGGCGGACCAGCAGACCGGCGGCGGCGAGGTGGCCGACCGCCACCGCGGTCACCCGCTGCCGGCACCGCGGCAGAGGTACCCCCAGGGCCTCCGTCAGCCGGTCCGCCGCCGCCACCCAGCACCGATGCCCGCTCATCCCCGACCGCCCGGGCGTACCCGCGTCGGCGCGGCCCGCCCCCGCTCTGCGGCGGCCCGGGCCGCCGTGCCACGCCGGAGGGACCGTCCGCGAACGGGAGGCCGGGAGGGGCGATCAGGGCGCCGGGCGGTCGTGCGGGTGGGAGACCCCTGATATTCAAGTACGGCTGACAGGTGATCATGGATGGGTGAAGGCGCGATGACATTTCGAACGATGCGTGCTGCGGCCGTGGGATTCACGCTGGATGGCTCTGGCGGGCTGCTCGGACGACGGGACTGGCGGTGACGGCAAGAGCGCCGGCGGCAGCCGCGCTGTCGACGCCCCGTTCAACCCCTCTCAGCTGGCCCAAGCCATCCCCAGCGAACTCGCCGCCCCGAAGGGCTGGAATACCCGTTCGCCACTGGTCCAGGAGGGCAGCAAAGCGCAGAAGTTCTGCCAGCAGGCGTCCCGTTTCAGCTGTGCCGGACTCAGCTCCATTGGGAACGGCCGGTATAGCATCGACGGCAGCAGTGAGAGGTTCGAGCCCCGTCGCCCTCGATGATCTCGCCCTGTAGGCCCGTGAACCCACCATTTTGCCGTCAAGGGGCACGTCGGGGCAGCGTCGCCCTGCGCTCCACCCCGCCGTGACCGCATACACGTCCCGGTCGAGAGCGAGCCAGGCCCCGCCGCTGGAGCACCGTCGGTGCGCGGACGGTTCGTCGTGTCCGGCAGCGGGCCCGGCCGCTCGGGTCTACGGGTTGCAGTTCGACGGTGTCGGGGCGGCCGACGGCTGCGTCGTCTTTGCGGACGTAGTCCACGCATCCGGCTGACCTTGGTCGTTCGCGGTTCGCACCCCCGAGCTGCCAAGAGGCCCTGCCTTCATGCACCCGATCCCAGAAGATCACCCCACCAGGAACCGTGCTCGACCTGCAGGTCCCGAGGGAGCTCGAGATGAGACCACCGTGCACGCGGTGAACCGCGGATGGCATCCGCTAATCGGGGATCAGTACCAGGCTGTGCAGGCGATGTTGTATCCCCACTGGGGATTGCCGTAGGGGTTGTTAAGCCATTCGCTCGCTCCGCATACCCGGTACCAGACTCCTCCGTCGTTGTATTTCTCGGGCAGTTGGTTCGTCCCGTTCACGTAGCGCCGGTCAACGAAGGATTCCCACGTCTTGCCACCGTTGTATGAGCGGTCGTAGTAGAACGCGGACGTTCCGTTCGGCGCATTGATGTATCCGGTGACGTAGTGGTGACCGTCGGCCTTCATGTAGCGGTGAATCTTCACCACGTTCCAGCCGGCGGGCCTCCACCAGGATTCGTTCCACACGTCTTCAGTGACGCTCTGCTCGGCTGCTGCCGCGCTGACGCTCGACGGGCCGATCACGGCGATTCCGGCCGTCAGGACGAGCGCCATGACCGAAGCGATCTTCCGCATGTCTTCCCTCTCTGCCACCTTTGACCAACCGTGCTGCGGACATGACAGCATCGGCGGAAGTTCTGACAGGCCGAGAGTGGGCGAATCGGCCGGAAGCGCGTCCAGGATGGCGGGAAGTTCCCAGAGAAGGTGCGCGAACGTCCTTAACCGAGCGATCTGTCCGATGCTCCTGGGAGGGGAATTCGTCGGGCGTCCGGCGGTGCCACTAGCCTTCGAGATGCCCGCCCCGGCCCCCAGTATGGCCGGGGCGACAACAGCGCCGCACCGCAGCCTGCTGGCAGGTGAACGAGGAACAGCGCCACGTGATCGACCGAATCACCGAAAGACTCAGTACCGCCCGCACGGCAGCGGGCCCCGCCACAGTCCTGCAAGCCGTTCGGGGCGTCTACCTGACAGAACGGCGAGCCAGGAGATCCTCGAGCAGGACGGCGCCGTTGGCGAATCGACGACCATGCCCATTGAGGAACCCGCGGGGCGACAGGCGACTTGAGCAGCTGGATCCAGCAGTCCGAAAGCTCACCCTCGCCCCTGGGCGAACTCGCACGTTTGGCCGGGGCAGACGCGTCGTGGCCAGAAGGGCCCACCGCCTCCATGCCTACACCGGGCAGCTCGAAGACAGCGAGGCCGGCACGGCCACGCTCGCAGCACTGACCGACGCATGGGTGCGCCGCACCTCTCACTCGCGGGATCAGTAGCGGACGAGATTCCGGTCCAGGCGCGGGCGCTGCTGGACCGGCTGACGGTCCTACAGCGTGACGTGCTCCCCGGCACCAGGACACGGGACGGCGCCGCCGCAGGCGTGCCGCGTCCACACACGGAAGCCGCCGGGCGGATCGCTTACGCGCTCGGTGGTGTCGTGCGCAGGCCTTCCAAGAGGGCGGCGAGGTAGCGGTGTGCGGTGTCGACCTGGTCGGCGGCGGTGCCGCCGTGGACGCTCACGGCGTGGGCGATGCCGCACATGAGCGGGACGAGGTCGGCGGCGGCGAGGTCGGGGCGGACAACTCCGGCCTCGCGGGCCCGGGCGAGGAGTGTGGCGCCTGCCGACGTGAGTGACTTCTTGAGTTCTGTGGTGCGCGGGAGGGCGTCCGTGGCCGCGGCGGCGACCGGGGGCAGGGCGGCGTCGGTGACCTGCGCCGCGATGGTGTGGAAGAGGAAGCCCGTGAGGCTGCGCCAGGGGTCGGCGTCGGTCATCGCCTGCTGGCCGTGGGCGGCCAGGGCCTCCAGGCAGGGGGTGGCGACGGTCTCCAGCAGCGCCTCGGGCGTGGCGAAGTGCCGGTAGACGGTGCCGACCCCTAGTCCCGCCCGACGTGCGACGTCGTTGAGCTGTAGTGGTGTGCCCTCGTCGACCAGGTTGCGGGCGACGGAGACGATCTGTTCCCGGTTGCGGGCTGCGTCCTTGCGTAGCGGCGTCGGCATGGGGCCATGCTAATCGGATGGCTCATCCGGATGCTTCGGTCGCCCGCCTCGTGCCCGCTTCTCCGCACGTGGGACGCTCAGGTGAGGGCAAGCGGCGCGTGTCGTTCGCTGAGTCGGCGTACGGCTTCGGCGACGCGGGGGTCAGTCGCGGCACGGTACGGGGCGACTGGGTGTGCCCGGGCGCCGATGACGATGCCGGTCCGGCGGGTCAGTGCGTCGTCGGTGGCGGCCGCGATGGAGGGCTTGGCCGCCGCGGACGCCGGACCCGAAGTCGAGCGTTCGAATGTGCGGCGCACCAGCGGCCACAGCAGCCGCAGGGCGGGCGAGACGATCTTCGGGTCGGCCATGGTGCCGTTGGTCATGTCGGTCGCGGCCCCTCCGGGATCGGCGGCGAAGACCGACACGCCCGTGCCGTCCAGCCGGGCTGCCAGGTCCAACGTGTAGGCCAGGTTGGCGAGCTTGGCGCGACCGTACCAGTGGAAGCCGTAGTAGCCGCCCGGCGGCTCGACGGCGTCGAACACTCGCCTGGCTACGGCGACCGCACCCGACGTCACGTTCACGATCCGGCTCGGCGCGCCGGCCGTGAGTGTGGGCAGCAGCAGTTCGGTCAGCAGGTAGGGCGAGAGGTGGTTGACGACGAACGACGCCTCCAGGCCGTCGAAGGTCTGGCGCTCGGCGAACATCGCCCCGACGTTGTTGACCAGAACCGTCAGCGGTTCCCCCGAGGCGGCGTGGTCGGCAGCGATCCTGTGGGCGAGCGCACGGACCTGGTCGAGCGAGGCGAGGTCGGCGGACAGGAACCGGGCCGCGCGTGCCGGGTCCGTCGCATTGATCCGCTCGATGGCCTTGGCTCCGCGTTCGGCGTCGCGGCCGACCACCGTGACCGCGAAGCCGGCGGCGGCAAGCCCCAGAGCCGTCTCCAGGCCGATGCCCCCTGTTCCTGCCGTGACCACAGCTGTGTTCCTCATGCGCTCCTCCACCCTGCCATCAATCGGATAGGTCATCCACTTGTTGGGACGTTATCACATCCGGATGAACCATCCGGTTGAGCTTTCCAGCGGCAGCGGTGGCCAGCCGGTCGGCAGGAGTCGATCCATGGGGAACTGGCATGACGTGCGTCCTGAGGACCACGTGACCGTCAATACAGGGTCCGGCGCGCTCGCCACCACGGTCTCGCGACCCAACAGGGCACGGCCGGTGAGGAGTTGGCGGAGCGGGACCGGGCCGCCGTGGCCAGACGCGGGGACCGGCGAGGACGGCGTCCCGCCGGGTTTGGCCGTCAACCACGCCCCTGGCTCGCCCTACCGGCCGCCCCCTCTGCCCTCGTCCGGGCGCAGGCCCCCGCTGATGCGCGGGCACGGCTGGTCGGCCGGGGTGGCCGGGGCAGCCACGGCGGCCGCTCGGGCGCGGCCGCGGAGATGGCGGTGGAGCGGGATCGGGCCGCCGCGGCCCTCACGGCATTGGGCAGCACACGTGTGGGAAGGGTTCAGTGGCCGCCAGGTACCACTGCGCCGACGGCGAGAACGGCGATCACGTCGGTAACCGGTTCGAGAGCGCCCTGTTCATGCTGATCGGCGATCTGCACGACTCCGACACCACCTTCGTCGTCATCCAGCCCGGCCAAGACGGCCCTGCCTGGTTTGCCTCCGTCTCAGTCCTGGACGAGGGCGGATACGAGGTCGTACGCCGCGAGACCACCCCCGCGAACACGACGTGACCGTCGACCAGCACCGACCGCACGTCCACTGTGCGCCTTCCGCCTGCGAGGCGCCGAAGGCGCAAGGCGCGTGACGGCCTTGCCAGGCATTCGATCTACCTACTTGTCCGTCGCCCATACGCACCCCTTGCCGTCAGCGTTGCCGCCGGCACGCAGTGCCACCGGCATGTCGAGGAGCGCACGGGCCCGGGTGGGCCACGCAGCGCACGGTCGCAATCTGGGCGCATGACGCATCGGTGCGGGACGAAAGGTGCTCCATGAACATCGGAGTCATCGGCGGTACCGGCCGGATCGGGTCGCAGGTCGTGAAGAAACTGAACGCAGCCGGGCACGAGGCCGTGCCGCACTCGCTTTCCACAGGTGTCGACGTAATCACGGGCCAGGGCGTCGCGGAGGCAGTGGCCAGCGCCGACGTGGTCGTCAACCTGACGAATTGCCCGACCTTCGACGAGGCGTCCCCGGCGTTCTTCCAGACCTCGATGGACAACCTCCTGGCCGCTGGCAGCAAAGGCGGGGTGGGGCACGTCGTCATGGGCCCCCTCTGAATGGCACCCTCGACGTCGCCGGGCCCGACGTTTTCCCACTCGACGAACTCGGCCGGATCACCTTGAGTGCCCACCCCGACGGCCGGACGGTCGTCACCGACGACACCGCCGGCTTGTTCGCCGCCGTCCACGACGATGCCCTCACCGCCAAGGGCGACGCCCGCATCGCCCCCACCCACTACAGCGACTGGCTCTCCTGAACCGCCCAGCCCGCCCGCCCGCCCACCACCGAGGACCTGACTACCGAACAATGAGCCGACAGCAGACGGCGCCGAGAGCCAACCGCGCTCAGAAGCAGGGGAGACGGCAGTGACTGTGCTGCAGTCGGTGAAACCGTCGTCCTTCCGGATGGGCGGAGGCGATGACGGTCCCCATCGAGTTCCCTCCCGGCGACCCAATCCCTCGGTGACGGCCGGCGTGCTGGCCGGGGCGGTGGGAACGGTGTAATCCTGCCAGTGGCCCCGCCGCCGGGCTGCCCCGGACGCGGGCGCGGTCGGTGAGGACGCACCGTTGTCGATGTCTGCGAGGGGAGCCGTTCATGACCACGGCGAAAGACCTGTTCATCATCGCCATGGACCTTAAGCATTCCGTGGGACAGGGAGACCTGTCCCTCGCACTCGCGGGAGCCGAGCTGATCGATCTGATCGGTGCGGGAGCGGTCGCCGTGGACGGCGACCGCATTGTGCCGGTTGGGCGACCGCCGCTGGACGACCGATTCCTGGGCGAGGCTGCGGCAGCTCTTGCTCGGCAGGCGCCCTACGAGCGGATCGAGGACTGGCTGTGGCGCCGGGGCCGAGACCTCTCGGCCGCGTACCAGGTCGCCCTAGTGGAGGAGGGTGAACTGAAGCCGCAGCGAAGCAGTCGGTTGTCCTTCGGCTCAAAAAGCTTGGAGCCGGTCGATACGCCTGCGCGCCGCCGCGCAGCCGACCGCTGGAAAGAGATGGAACCCGTCCTGACCGCCCTTGCCGCAGTCGTGGGCATTGACGACGAACGATCCTCCGACGACATCGACCTCGATGGCGAGGCAGTGACGATCGTGGTGGCCGCCGTGCACGACGCGGTGATGGAGCTGGAGGCCGTACGCCAGAGGCGGACCATCGAGAACGCGGCCTTCGCCAACCTCTGGCGCGGACCGTAGGCCGAGCCTGCTTCCAGGAGCTGATCGAGTCCGGTGCCGACGATGAGCGGCCACACGGCCGCCCAGCGATGCTACGCATGCGTTCTCCGTCTCCCGCGCCGAGCAGCGCACCCGCTTCGCGATCGGGCAGGTCGATCCCGTGCGGCAGTGGAAGTTTCTCCCCCACAGACCGGGCCTCACCGGACCGGTGGGACGCCTGCAGCGAAACGAAGGTCACGACGTTCCGGGCAACCGACACCGACCACGCGCCGTAGACGGTGGTCAAGAGCAACGACAAACGGCCGGACCGGCTGGAGGCGATCCGCAGCCCGGTGTTTTCGCATCGACTACGACCGCAAGAACGAAGCGGCCGCGGGCTGGCCGATCCCCTCATCGTCGGCGCCGCCGACTGGAAGCCGGCGAAGAACCCACCGACCTCTCACCCACCCCGCTCGTCCGCCTGCCCCTCGGCCCCGCCTCCACCCCCACCCCCTCCCCTCGACTCCGGTTAGCACTGGTATCCCGCAGACGGGCCGACGGGCGCATCGGGGTGAACCGACTTCACTGCTCATGATCGGCGGCTTCGCCGTGGGTGTTGCCGGCGAATCGGTCGGCGAGCATGCGCAGGGCGTTTTCCGACGGTGATCCGGGGTCGATGGTGTACAGGCCGAGAGTTTGATCGGGGTCGCCGACGGGGGCGAGGGCTTCGCCGGCGCATGACGGCGAAGGGTTCCGGGGCGATCGTGAACGTGTCCTCCGGCGCCGGACTGATCGGAGTCCCCGGCTTCTCCGGCTACGTGGCCACCACGGCAACCACGGCCACCACCACCGCCGAGATCGTCACGACCAAGAGCACAGCCCTCGAAAGCCGCACCCCACGGCATACGCATCAATGCCGTCTGCCCCAGCCTGGTCGACACACCTGTTCGAGCGGGCCGTCACCGCGACCAGGCTTGTCGAGGCGTTCTGGTCGTTGGCGTAGGCATCCCGACGTGCCGCTGTCCAGGCGGAAGCTCCAGTTGGCGGGGAGCGTCATTCGAAGAGTGCGGTCTCCCTGGCTTCCGAAGCACCTGACAACAGGGGCAGGCTGACGTCAACTGTTGTCGCAGCGCCATCGATACCCACGCCACGTCGAGGCAGGCCATTTCCTCGTCGCGGAAGCCGGGCCGCGGCTGGCCCAGAAGGTCCGCCCCTTCCACGCACCGCTCGTCGTCGTGGAGTGCGAGACAGTACACGGCCACAAGCTGGACCCGGCGCTCCGGGTGGTCAAGGAGAGCCGCCATGGCGTCGGTCAGCGCGGGATCACCGTTCCCGGCCTCGCCGGCCTTGCGGCAGGCCGCGATCCGTACGTCTGTATCAGGGTCGGTCATCAGCGTCAGTAGTGCCTCACGAGCCTCGTCGGACAGGTACGTGGAGTCCACGCGCGTGCCGAGCCCGGCGGCCGCCGCTTGCCGGACGCCAGCGTCGTGGTGGCCGGCGTGCGCCAGGAGGGCCGCTTCGGCACGCGGTCCGGCGTACGAATCAAGTCCGTACAGCACCGTTGCGAGGACAGCGGTGTCCGTCTCCTCGGCCGACCAGTCGGTGAGGGCGTCCACGGCGAGGACGCAGCACTCTTCCTCGTGGCTGTCAGCGAAGAGCTCGATCAACCGCATCAGCTCGGCACCGAACAACCGGCGGGACGGGTCCGCATCAGCGCGCAAGGTCTCGGCGGCCGTCCAGGTCTCCTGCTCACGTCGGTGAGACAGCACGATCGCGGCCCGTCCCCACACTGTGTGGCCCTGGTCGCGGTCCAGAGCGCGTGCGATGAGCTCCTCGCACGAGGCACGGATGCCGAGCAGTTCCTCCAGGTCCGTGAGGATCGCCCCGTGCCCGTCCCGCACGGTCATTCCGCCGACAGTGAGTTCGCCGACTGTGTAGTACTCATCGTCCTGGACCCTGGTACAGACAAGATCCTCCTGGGAGCCGGTGCGGCGCCGCAGTTCGGCTTCGGCCCCCGCCTCGTGCCATCTGCGCGCGAGATCCCGCATCTCCAGAAGCTCGGACGCCGGGTACCTGTCCCGGATGCTGCTGCTCAGCAGGGCCTCGACCAACGCGGGCGAACCCGAATCAACCGCCTCGCGCAGGGACAGCAGCTCGACCCAGCACACCGACACGAGCTACAGCCAGCACAGCTAAGGCTTCGGTCACCAGGAGCACCGGGCTCCTCTGCCGCAGGTGCATGGCAGCCCTCAGCGGCGTTCCCGGAACGGAGCGGCCGCCGATCCCGCTCAGACCTCGTATCCGACGACTGGTGTGTCTGTCCACGCCTACGGCAAAGCGTCCGCCTTGCCGATGAGTTCTGCTGGGGTGGTGTCAACGCGTTCCGGAAAGAAGCACGGAAAGCAATGGAGACACCCCCCAGCCAACGATGAACCCTTCCACCAAGCCCGGCCGTCATCGGCTCTGCTTCCAAAACAGCACGCTGGATAGGCTCAAGATCACCGCCGTACCCCCTCACCGCAGTCGCTGAGCCTCTTCGGCGTTGCCTCTCCAGGGTGAGGTCGGCCTTTGTCTGCGGGCGGCGGTCAGGTCGTGGGTGCGGCCCGGTAGGGCGGGCGAGATCCACAGCGCTTCACCGGCGGAGTCGGTGACGGCATGGACGTTCACGCCGTGCCGGCGGTGCTTGGCGGAGTAGTCGGCACGGCCGTCGCCGACGCCGTCCCACTCAACGAGTGTCCCGTCCAGCAGGACGACGTCCGGATCGTGCTCGCGCAGCGTTTTGAGAAGGCCCGGGGCGAAGCCGGCCGCGATGCGGGAGAGGGCGTCGTGGCGGCGCAGGTACACAAGAGCGACGAGCGCACGCCGGTGCGGTGGGAGTTTGCACCGTCGGTCACCCCCACGGGTGATGGTCAGCACCCTGCCGCACTCGACCAGGGCGTGCGGGAGGTCGAGTGCGGCAGGATACCGAACCAACAGGCTCTTGTGCCGATGGGTTGCGACTTGCCGTCGGGTCAGGCGCCGGCACGCCCCAAAGAGCAGGGGGTGGGCCCGGAGTGGGGTCCGGCGGGTCCATAGGGTGGGCCCATGTCTGCCACGTTGAGTTCCACGAAAGCCGCTGCCGCGCTGCGCACAGCGGCTCGCGTGTCCGCCGAGTCGTTGCTGGTCCTGCTGATAGCCGGGGTGACCCTGTGGATCGTGGGTCGCATGTGGTCGGTCGTCTGGCCGCTCATCGTCGGGCTGCTTCTCACGACCCTGACCTGGCCGCTGACTCGCTTCCTGCGGCGGCACGGCTGGCCTCCCGCCTTGGCGGCAGGGGTCGTAACGGTCTCGTTCATGCTGGTCGTCGCCGGCATCATCGCGCTCATTGCGATGCCGGTCGCTTCCCAGTCCGGGGAGCTTTCCAAGGGCGTGGTCGAGGGAATCCAGCGACTGCGTGAGTGGGCGGCCGGGCCGCCGCTGAACATCGGCGACGACGAGATCTCCGGCGCCTTCGATACGGCTATGGCCCGCGTCCAGAACAGCATCGGCAGCATGGCCGCCGCGGTCGCGACCGGCGTGAGCACGGTGCTCAACGGCGTGGTCACGGCCTTCCTTGCCCTCTTCCTGATGTTCTTCTTCCTGAAGGACGGGCCCCGGTTCGTTCCGTGGCTCAGCCGCCAGCTCCCCGGGCGACTCGCCGTCGACGTCCCGATCGTGGCGGAGCGGAGCTGGGACACCCTGGGAGCGTTCGTGCGCAGCCAGGCCTTCGTCGGTCTCCTAGACGCCGTGTTCATCGGCCTGGGTCTGTGGATTCTCGACGTCCCCTTGGTCCTTCCCCTCGCAGTGCTGACCTTCGTCTCCGCGTTCGTGCCGATCGTGGGCGCCCTGTTCGCCGGCTTGGTCGCGGTTCTCATCGCACTGGTGTCGAACGGCGTCACTGACGCGCTGATCGTTCTGGCAATCATCGTCGTGGTGCAGCAGTTGGAGGGAAACGTATTCCAGCCCATGATCCAGAGCCGCGGACTCGGTCTGCACGCCGCCGTCGTCCTGCTGGCCGTGACTCTCGGCGGCAGTCTGGCCGGCATCGTGGGCAGTCTGCTCGCCGTCCCGTTGGCCGCGCTCATCGCGGTGTTCTGGAACTACCTGCGTGAGCAGCTCGGCGACGAAAGGCCGGAACCGGACCCCGACGAGGCGCACACCGCCGTCCCCGTCACGTCGTGACCCGCCGGTGGGCCGCCCGCTGAGGGCCGTGTCTATGTGGCCATGGGTCGTTGGGCTCGTCATGGGGCGGGGTATGTGGAGTTGGATCGTTCCGAGCGGGCTGTGGGAGATCACGAAGCCGCTAGTCCCGCCGTCGAAGGTCCGCCCGCAGGGCGGCGGCACGCAGGACACGCCTGATCAGACGCTGTTCGCGGCGATCATCTATGTGCTGGTCAGGGGCTCGGCCTAGCGGGCCCTGCCACCCTGCTTCGGGATATCGAAGTCCACGGCCCGCCGCCGGTTCCTGATCTGGTCGAGGGCGGGGGTCCGGGGTCTGCTCCACGAGGAGATCCTGTATCGGCTCGACGACTCCGGGCTCCTCGATCTGTCCCGAGCCGTGCTCAACCCCGCCCACATACGCGCGAAAATGGTGCCCTCATGGTCTTCGTCAAGCCGCGACGGGGCTGGGGCCTCGTAGAAGGTGCCGTCGCGGAGCACGGCGAAGAGCACGTCGATGCGCCGTCGGGCGAGGGACGAAAGAGCTGTCACAGGGTGCTTCCCCTCGCGACGCTTTCTGTCGTAGTAGGCCCGTGGACCGCAATCGCCACGCCGACCAGGACGATGTCCTGGTCGGCGGCGCGGTCCATTCGCAGCCGGCTGAGGTCGTCGAGGATCAGCATGCGTGCCGTCCACGGCGAGCGCTGCGGCGACCTGGGCGCTTGGCCCCGCTGAGCGTCCTGTGCCGCCCTCCTGCGAAGATCACGGAGGGACCGCACGGGTTCCTGTTCTAGGGGAGGCGACCATGACCGCACGGATTAGCTCCTTCGCCGATGACGCGGCGCGGACGCGCATACTGGCGGCCTACGACCGGGCCATGGCCTACTGGCCCGAGCCGCGCGAGGAGCACGACGTACCCACCCGTTTCGGAAGGACACGGGTCCACGTCTACGGTGCGGGCGAGCGGACTCCGGTCGTACTGCTGCACGGGCAGAGCGCGACCCCCGCCGAATGGGCCCCCCATGTCGAGCCTTTGGCCAGGGCAGGCCGACGCGTACTGGCGGTCGACCGTGTGGGCGAGCCCGGTTACAGCTCGCAGAGCCTTCCGATCGGCAGCGCCGACGACACGGCTGCCTGGCTGGAGGCGACCCTTGCCGGACTCGGTCTGGAGCGCGTTCACCTGGTCGGGCATTCGTACGGCGGCTGGGTGGCCCTCCAGCAGGCCGTACTCGTCCCGGAGCGGATCGCGTCGGTGGCCGTGTACGACCCGCCCCGGGCCCTCGCCCCACTCAAGCCGGGCTTTCTGCTGGGCGCCGTCGCCGCTGCCGTCAGCGGCTCCGACAGCTTCCAGCGCCGCTGGTTCACCCGCCTCATCGGTGAGACCGGCGTGACCGCGGAGGAGGCCGAGGCGGGGATGCGGCTGTCGCTGGACGCGATCAACGGCTTCCGCATCAGGCTGCCTCAGCCGCAGCGCATGAGCGATGAGGAACTGGCCTCGATCAAGGTGCCCACTCTCGTACTGCTCGGCGGGGCCGACCGGGTCATGGACTCCCACCGTGCCGAGGCCCGCGCGCAACACCTCATCCCCGACATACGGACCGAGGTCGTGCCCGGTGCGGGACACGGCATCCCGGTCGAGATCTTCAACGACCGGGTGCCGGACTTCCTCCACGAAGTGGAGCGGTCCGTCCGGCCCTGACCCCATGCCGATCCCCGGCACCGTTCCGCCGTGACCACCACGTCCGTCCGCCCTTGGGCGTCCAGCCGCTTGAGGCGCCCAACGGCCGGGCCCTCGGTGAAGAGGGACGGCAAGGCGCATGAGGGTTCCAGCGCGGCCTGGCAGCTCTGGCCCAGTGGGTGGAGCGGTAAGGCACGGGGCGGCCGGTGCCGCTCGCGGCCACGGCGAAGAAATCGCCGTCGACAACGTCGCGGAGCGCGCCGCCGTGAAGCTCGGCGTACGGGTCCGCAACCCCAAGACCCGGTGGGACGGGCTCACCGCCGAGCAGCTCGCCGCTCTGCGCGAGCTAGGCATGGAGTGGGCATGACATAACCGCTGGCCGGTCGCTGAGCCGGACCGGCCGAGGGGGTGTTGCCGACGGCCTCCTTCGCTCCGGACAGTTCCCAGGCCCTGCAGTCGTTGCGGTTGCCGGGCACGAGTCAGGGTCGCGTCGCGTCCGGGCGGAGATGCGCCCTTCGGCTCAGGCCGCGGCCGTGGCGGGGGGCACCCCGCCGCCCGGGGGGCCCCCCGGCCCGCCCCGCGCCGGAGCGCGCGCCC
>NZ_JBHWJJ010000168.1:0-16397 GCF_042732005.1 Streptomyces sp. NPDC059851
GGCCTCGGCCGGACCGGCGGACGGCCCGGCACCGGACACCCCCGCCCCCCGCAGGTCCGGGCGGGCCGCCCTGCGCACGGCCCGCGACCGGCTCCACGGGCGCCGCCGGGGCCGCAACCCGGACGCGGCCGCACTGCTGACCGGCTACCTGGCGCTGGCCTTCTTCATCCCGTCGAACCTGACCCTGCCCGGCCTCGGCGGGGTGGGCACCCCGGCCAACGCCTACGCCCTGCTCTGCCTCCTGTGGTACCTCGCGACCTGGCTGACCGGCCGGACCAGGCCGGTTCCCGGTACCCGGCTGCCCCGGATCGTGATGCTCTTCCTCGCGTTCGCGGTCCTCTGCTCGTACCTCGCCAACGCGACCCGGGGCAGCTCGCACAAGGAGGTCCTCGGCGCCGACCGGGGCCTGATCGGGCTGCTGGTGTGGGTGTCCCTCGTGGTGCTCGTGTCCGCCGGCATCCACGACCGGCCCCGGCTGGACGTGTTGCTGCGCCGGATGGTGGTGATGGGGGCGGTGGTGGCAGCGATCGGTTTCTACGACTTCTTCACCGCCACCAACATCGCCGACAAGATCAGCATCCCCGGCCTGCAGTCCAGCGTCCCGCAGATCGCCACCCTGGACCGCGGCTCCTTCACGCGGCCCCGCTCCACCACCGCCCAGCCCCTGGAGTTCGGCGGGATGCTCGCCATCCTGCTGCCCTTCGCGGTCCAGCAGGCCTTCGACCCGGTCCGCAGGCACCTGCCCCGCTGGCGGCGCTGGGTGCCCGTGGTGCTGATGGGCGGCGCACTGCCGCTCACCGTGTCACGGACCTCCATCATCGGGGCCCTGCTGGTGGTGCTGGTCATGGTGCCCCGCTGGAAGCCGGAGCGGCGGTGGGCGGCGATCGGGCTGCTGTGCGGGGCGGTGGCCGCCTTCAAGGTGATCATTCCCGGGCTGATCGGCACCATCACCGCCCTGTTCGCCTCGTTCCTCTCCAACGGCGACAGCAGCACCCAGGCACGCACCGTCAAGTACGGCGCCATCGTCCCCTACCTGGAACAGCGCCCGCTGTTCGGCCGGGGCTTCGGCACGTTCACCCCGAACCTGTACTTCTTCACCGACAACCAGTACATGCTCACCCTCGCGGAAATGGGCCTGGTGGGACTCGCCGTCCTGCTGTTGCTGTTCTTCACCGGCATCCACCAGGGCGGCGCCATCCGCCGCCTGGCCCGTACCGAATCGGACCGGGAGCTCGGGCAGGCGTTCTTCGCCTCGGCCGTGGTGTCCCTGGTCATCAGCGCCACCTTCGACAGCCTCAGCTTCCCGATGTTCGCCGGGATGTTCTTCCTGACGATCGCCGCCGGAGGCAGTTACCTCGGCTTCATCCGGCGCACGGCGCCGAAGCCCCCGACCCCGGAGTCCCCATGTCCTCCCCTCACCCCGTCCCGGGCACCGGCCCCGTAGCCGTGCTCGTCGTCACCTGGAACAGCGCCCGGGTGCTGCCCGCGTTCCTCGCCTCCCTTCCCGAGGGCATGGCCGGGCTCGACTGGCGGCTCGTCGTCGCGGACAACGACTCCGCCGACGGCACCGCCGACCTGGTCCGCTCCCTCGCCCCGGACGCCACCGTCGTCCGGACCGGCCGCAACGCCGGCTACGCCGCCGGGGTGAACGCCGCCCTGGAGGCCGCCGCCGGCTGGCAGGGCGGCTTCCGCGCCGCCCTCGTGTGCAATCCGGACGTCCGGATGCGGACCGGCTGCGCCGCCCGCCTCGTCGACGCCCTCGACGCGCCCCTGTCCGGCGGTCGCCGGGTCGGGATCAGCGTCCCACTGCTGTACGAGGAGGACGGCACCCTCCACCACTCGCTGCGCCGGGAGTCCCGGGTGACCCGCGCCCTGGGCGAAGCCGTGATCGGCAACCGCCGCGCCGGCCGCTTCCCGCTGCTCAGCGAACTGGTCACCGACCCCGCCGCGTACCGGCGGGCCACCGTCGCCGACTGGGCGACCGGCGCACTGATGGCCCTCTCCCGCCCCTGCCTGGACACCTGCGGGCCCTGGGACGAGTCGTTCTTCTTGTACTCGGAGGAGACCGAATACTGCCTGCGGGCCCGCGACCACGGCTTCGCCACGCGGCTTGAGCCCGCCGCCTCCGCCGTCCACCTCGGCGGGGACTCCCAGGTTTCGCCGCGCCTGTGGGCGCTGCTCACCCTCAACCGCGTACGGCTCTACCGCCGCCGTCACGGCGCGGCCGCGACCGCCGCGTTCCGGGCGGCCGTACTGCTGCGCGAGACCTCGCGGGCGGCCCTCGGCCGGCCCGCGAGCCTCGCCGCGGCGCGGGCCCTGGCCAGCCCGTCCGCACTGCGGGCCACGCCCGGTCCCTGACCGATGGGTCCTGCGGCAGCGCGGCACCGCCGTCCCCAGCCGCAGAGTCGGACGGGAGTACTGCCCCGCCGGGTCACCCGGGGGGCGCCTGCCCGTCCCACGCGGTGTAGAAGCTGTCCGGGTTGACCAGGTACCGGACGGTGGGGCGGGGCAGGTGCCGGACCTCGTGGCGGCGCCCGTAGCGGCGTACGAGCTCCCAGTCCTCCCGCGGCAGGACCTCGGGCGTGCGCCGCAGGCGGCTGAAGTGCAGGGACCGGGTGCGGCGGGCCACGAACGCGTTGGTGTCGAGGAACGCCTCGTGGGCGGCCCGGCGCCGGTCGAAGGGAACCGACAGCACGTCCCGTTCGGAGCCGTCGGGGAGGACCCGGCGCAGGGCGGTGTACACGGCGTCCGGCCCGCCGGCCGGCTCCAGCACCGCCAGCGCCCGTTCCAGGTGGTCGGGCTCCCACAGGTTGTCGTCGTCCAGGAAGGCCACGTACCGGGAGCGGGTCAGCCGGATGCCCACGTTGCGCACCACTCCGGCCGTGCCCGTGTTGCGGGCCAGGGACACCGCGAACAGCCTTGGGTCCGGGGGGAGTTCCGGCAGGCCGGCGCCGTCGTCGACGACGATCACCACCTGGTCGGCCACCGTCTGCCCGAGGGCCGACCGGACCGCCGCGCGCAGCGACTCCGGACGCCGGTGGGTGGCGATCACAGTGGCGACCAGTGCGGCCGGGGGCCGGCCCAGCCGGGCGGCGAGCCGGCGGGTCTCGGCGTCCTCGAAGCGGCGCAACCGCACGGCGGAAGGGGCCAACAGGACCTTGTTCCTGGCCTCGAAGAGCACCAGCCAGCCGAAGGTCCGTTTGAGGAGCCCCCAGGGGGCCCGGGCGATGCGCCGCATCATCTGATCCCTTTCGTGGATGTCCGCACCCTGGCGGGGGAGGAAGCCGGGTCCTCTAGCCCATCAGGGGGAGGCCGGGGGCAGGACGGGCTTGCCGTCGACCGTGCGGTTGCCGCTCCACACGTTCCCGGCTCCGCCCGCGTTCCAGGCGGTGACCGGGCCGTACGCGCCGGCCGCCGGGTGGTACTCGGTGGAGAACACGTTGTCCGTGACCTTGATGCCGGTGGCGCCGGGCCCGCCTCCGTAGAGGGTGTAGGCCCCGCCCGCCATCCAGTTGCGCTCGACGGTCACGGAGGAGACGACGCCGGTGTCGGCGAAGAGCCCCACGGCGGCCGTGGCCCCCTGGTCGACGCGGACGGGGTTCAGCAGGGTGTTGTGGCGGACGGTGAGGCGGCCCTTGTTGCCGCCGCCGCTGATGACGGCGTCGGTGTGCTGCCACTCGCCGGTCTTGTTGCGGAAGGCGACGATGTCGTGCACGTAGTTGTCGTGCAGGTCGCCCTGGCCCATGGACAGGGCGTTGCCGAACACCGAGACGTCGCACCAGCCGACCTCGATCGAGCTGCCGCCCATGTTGGACACCGCGTAGTTGGAGCCCCCGTTGTCGGGGCCCTTGCCCGGGATCGCGGTAATGGTGGTGTACAGGACCTTCAGGCCGCTGAAGCCGGGCCGCAGGTTGATCCCCCACCAGTTGGTCGAGGTGATCTTGCTGTCGATGATGGTGACGTCGTTGGCGTAGATGTCGAGGGAGCCGCGGATGTCCCAGCCCTTGATGACCGTGCCGTCCGTCTTCACCGACATGTTGCCCGTGTCGTGCCGCTCCAGTTCGATCCGCGGGCCGGTGGTGGTCTCGTCGGGGAAGCCGCAGGCGCCCGGGGAGGAGCAGGCGGGGGACGGCGAGGGCGGTCCGCTGCTGCCGGGCGGGGGAGTGGCGGACGGCGGGGCCGAGGTCGAGCTCGTGGTGCCGCCGGTGCTCGGGTCCGGGGACGGTGTGGGCGCCGGCGGGGGACTGGCGCCGGGGCCGGGACAGTCCGGGGCGCTCTGCGGACACGGGACGGCCGCGGGCTCGCCCGTTCCCGTCCGCTGCGCCTGGTACAGCGTGATGACGACGACCAGTACGAGCCCGGCCAGCAGCCAGGCCGCGAGGCGCTTCCTGTGGTGGGCCACGGCCGCTACCCCTCGCCCGCCGCGGGCGCGCCCACGGGCGTGGCGCCGCGCAGGAACCCCAGGCTGGGCAGCACGCACAGCACGTAGCACAGGGTGCCGGCGACCCCGGTCGCGAGCAGTGCCGGGACGCCGTCGCCGAGGAGCCGCTCCAGGCCCAGGACCACGGCCGCCATGACGGCGCCGCCGAGGAAGGGCCAGGCGCAGGCCCGGGCCACGGTTCCCGTGCGGATCCGGGCACGGTGCAGGGTGACGAGGAAGACCGGCACGACGATCGCGCAGGCGACCAGGACGTGCCCCTGCGCCACGCCCACGATCCCGTTCGACCGGGCGCCGATCACCAGAACGGGGATCAGGACGACCAGCCACACCGCCTGGACCGCGATGAGGGAGCGGCGACGTCCGACGGCCACCAGGCAGTCGTAGGCCAGTTCGCAGGCGATCCGGACCAGGCCCAGCGCCATCAGCCAGGGCAGCGCGGCGGCCGCGGGGAGCCAGCGCTCGCCGTAGACGAGTTCGACGATCGGCGCGGCCAGCGCCGCGAGCAGTACGCACAGCGGGACGGTGCCGGTCATCACGATGCCCAGGGCGCGGCCGAACCCACCGGCCAGTGCCCCCGGGGTGTCGGCCAGCCGTGAGAAGCCGGCGAAGGACACGCGGCGGGCCGCCTCGGAGATGATCCGCACGGGCCAGCCTGACATGTTGAAGGCGAGCACGTAGAAGCCCAGCGCCACCTGGTCGAGGGAGGAGCCGACGACCATGGTGTCGACGTTGACGACGCCGAGGGCGAGCATGCTGGCTCCGGCGAGCGGGAGCCCGAAGCCCAGCAGCGCCCGGGCCTGGGCGGCGTCCCAGCCGAACCGCAGGGTGCCGGGGGCGGCGAGGCAACAGCCGAGGAGGGCGGCCGCGTTCCCGGCGACGGAGCCCCAGGCGAAGCTCATCGCGCCCCAGCCCTCGACGGCCAGCAGCAGGGTCACCGCGGTGCTGAGGACGAAGTTGACGGAGTCGACCGCCATCCGCCGGCCCTGTGCGAACTCCCGGGTGAGGAATCCGGCGGGCACCTGCGACAGCCCGTCGAGGACCACGCACACGCACATCACCCGCAACACCCCGGAGGCCTCGGGCGAGCCGAGCACCCGGGCCACCGCGGGGGCCGCCGCGAACAGCGCCGCGTACAGCAGGCAGCTGGAGACGGCGCTCAGGGTGAGGACGGTCGGGGCGAACCGGCGGGGGTCGCCCTCCCAGCGCACGATGGCCAGGGAGACGCCGAGCTCGTTCGCGGAGAGCAGCACCAGGAGGACCGTCTGGGCGATGCCGTAGACGCCCCAGGCCTCGGGGCCGAGGAAGAACCGGGCGAGGACGATGCCGGTGGCGAAGTTGCCGAGGCGCATGACGACGGTGTTGACCAGGCTCCACCGGGCGGCGGAGCCCACCTTGCGGCCCAGCGACGGCGCGTCGGGCGGGGCCTGGGTTCCGGTCGCGGGGCCGGTCACGTCGGTCCCGCAGTGCTGGAGACGGCCTCGGGGGTACCGACCCCGGGCGCCGCGGGGGTACCGGGCGTCCGGTCGGCCGGGGCCTCCGCCGCGGCCTCGGCTCCGTTATCGACTCCGGCACCGGCTCCTGCCTCGGGGGTGGCGGGCCGGTGCCGGCCCGGCTTGGCGGGCGCACGGCGGCGGGCCTCCACGAAGAAGGTCGCCACCAGGCTGAGCACGAAGCCCAGCGCCCCCGCCATGACGAGGTACTGGAGCCGGGTCTTGGTCTGCGGCTCCGGCTTCTGCGGCGGGACGATCGTCGCCATCCGGATCATGGCGTCCGGGGTCACCTGCTGCTGGGCCTGGAACTCCTGCAGCCGCTTCTCGGCATAGGCGGTCAGGATCTGGTCCGACTTCAGGACCGCGGTCGGGTCGGTACCGGTGACGGTCAGCCACATGAACGGCCCCTGGGCGTTGTCGGCGATCTTCGCCTCGTACTCACCCGTTACCCCCTGTGCCTTGAGGTCGGCCTTGGAGTCGTCCGAGTTGAGGTTGCGTGCCAGGCCGTCGGCCATTCCGGTGAGCGAGGCCTGGGTGCTCAGGAAGGGGTTGCCGTCGAAGGCCACCGTGGCCTTCTTGGAGTTCAGCAGGGTCACCGTGCTCTGGGACCGGTACTCCACCGGGACCAGCAGGTACACGCCCGTCGTGAGCGCGGCCGTGATCAACAGTCCGGGCAGCAGGACGTACCAGCGCCTGCGCATGACCCGCCAGATCTCCGCGAGGTCCATGGTGTTCCCCCTCGCGGCGGCGCCGTGTCCGCATGCGCCGCCGCCCTGTCATTGCGATGTGTACGGTTCTTGCTTCTTGCTTCTTGCTTCTTGCTTCTTGCTTCTTGCGGTCGTGCCGGTGCGTGGTGCTACGCCGGCCCGGACGTCGCGCCCGGGGCCAGGTCGGTGGGCCGCGCCCGGGTCCGTGCGGTTCCGCCCTCCAGCAGGACACGGGCGATGCGCTCGCTCGCCCGGCCGTCCCACAGGGCCGGGCAGCGGGGTGCGGGCGGGTCGTCGAGCACCCGGTTCACGGTGGCCGTGATCCGGTCCGGGTCGGTGCCCGCGAGGACGTTCGTGCCCTCCCGGACGGTGACGGGCCGCTCCGTGTTCTCCCGCAGGGTCACACAGGGCACCCCCAGGGCGGTGGTCTCTTCCTGGACGCCCCCGGAGTCGGTGAGCACGACCCGAGCCCCGTCCTGGAGTGCGATGAAGTCCAGGTACCCGGCGGCCGGGACCAGCCGGATGCCGGCCGGGACGCCGATCGCGGCCAGCCGTTCCGCGGCCCGCGGGTGCACGGGCAGGAGCAGCGGGCAGCGGCCGGCGATCCCGCCCAGGGCCTTCAGCAGGCCGCGCAGGGCGTCGGGGTCGTCCACATTGGCCGGCCGGTGCAGGGTGACCAGGCCGTAGCGGCCGCGGGTGAGCCCGTACCGGTCCAGGACGTCCGAGGCCCGGGCCCGTTCCAGGTTGGCGAGGAGCGTGTCGATCATGACGTTGCCGACGACGTGGACCTGGTCCTCCCGGTACCCCTCCGCCCGCAGGTTCGCGGCCGCGTCGGGCGAGGGGGCCAGCAGGTAGTCGCTGACCCGGTCGGTGGCGACCCGGTTGACCTCCTCGGGCATGCTCCAGTCCCGGCTGCGCAGGCCCGCCTCCACGTGGGCGAGCAGCGGGCCCGCCTTGGCCGTGACCAGGGCGCAGGCCAGCGTGGAGTTGATGTCGCCGACGACCACGACCGCGTCCGGGGACAGCTCGTCCAGCAGCGGCTCGAAGGCCGCCATCACCCGGCCGGTCTGCTGGGCGTGGGTCCCGGACCCGGCGCCCAGGTACCGGTCGGGCGGACGGATGCCGAGGTCGCGGAAGAAGACGTCGTTCATGGATTCGTCGTAGTGCTGTCCGGTGTGGACGAGGACCACGTCGGCGCCGTGGCGTTCCAGTGCGTCCATCACCGGTTTGATCTTCATGTAGTTGGGCCGTGCTCCGGCCACGCAGACGATCCTGGTCACGGCCATGGCCTCAGAGCACCTCCACCGTGGGGCCGGACAGCCGGTTGCGGCAGTCGAGGACGAAGGAGGCGTGCTCGGTGACCATCGGGTAGTCGAAGCAATCGTGGTCGGTGAGCAGGACGACCACGTCGGCGGCGGCCAGTTCCCGGCGGGTCGGCTCCACCCGCACGAGCCGGGCGTCGACCTTGATGCTCTCCACCACGTGGGGGTCGGCCGCGCGGACCCTGGCCCCCATGTCCAGGAGCAGCTGCGAGATGCGCACGGCCGGCGACTCCCGGGCGTCGCCGGTGTTCTTCTTGTACGCGAGCCCCAGGAGCAGGATCCGGGAGCCGTTGACCGAGCGGCGCCGTGCGTTGAGGGCGTCGATGACGCGGCGCGTGACGTACTCGGGCATGTGGTTGTTGATGTCGTTGGCCAGCTCGACGAAGCGGAAGCTCTGGCCCAGCTCGCGCTGGACCCGCCACGACAGGTACGACGGGTCGATGGGCAGGCAGTGGCCGCCGACCCCCGGGCCCGGGGTGAACTTCATGAAGCCGAACGGCTTGCTGGAGGCCGCCTCGATGGCCTGCCACACGTCGATGTCGAGGTGGCGGGCGAACATGGCTATCTCGTTGACGAGGGCGATGTTCACGTGCCGGAAGGTGTTCTCCAGCAGCTTCGCCAGTTCGGCTTCCTTGGGAGAGCGCACCGGCACCGTCTTGTCGACGAGGCCCCCGTAGAACGCCTCCACCGCCTTGAGGGAGGCGGCGTCCACGCCGGAGACGACCTTGGGCGTCTGCTGGAAGCCCCAGACGGCGTTGCCGGGGTCGATGCGTTCCGGGCTGTACCCGAGGTGGAAGTCGGCGCCGGCGGTGAGGCCCGAGCCGTTCTCCAGGACGGGCCCGAAGAGTTCCTCGGTGGTGCCCGGGTAAGTGGTGGACTCCAGGACGACGGTCGCGCCGGGCCGCAGGAACCGGGCCAGGGTGTGCGCGGACTCCTCGATGTAGCTCAGGTCGGGGGCGCCTTCGTGTAACGGGGTCGGGACGGTGACGACGGCGACGTCGAAGCCGCCGCAGTCACGCGCCAGGTCGCTGGGCCGGTAGGTGCCCCGCTCCAGGGCCCGGTTGATCCGCTCGGAGGACACGTCCTCCACGTAGGACTCGCCGGCGGCGAGGCTCTTGACCCGCTGCGCGTCCACGTCGTACCCGATCACCTGGTGCCCGACCTCGGCGGCCCTGATGGCCAGCGGGAGGCCGACGTATCCCTGTCCCACGACGACTACGCGCATCAGCAACTCCTGTTCGCGGAACCGGCAGCAGACGGTGTGCGGCGGATGAGCTCCCTGGCCGTCATGGCCAGGAAGGCCGCATTGGTGGTGAGGTAGCGCTTGCCCAGGCGCCGCGGCTCCTGGAGGGTGCGGTAGAACCATTCGAGGCCCATGCGCTGCCAGACCAGCGGGGCCCGTTTGGTGATGCCGGCCAGGATGTCGAAGGAGCCGCCGACGCCGTGCACCACGTGGGCGCCGGTGCGCTTGCCGTAGCCGGCGGTGAACATCTCCTTCTTGGGCGAGGTCATGCCGAGGAACAGCAGCTGTGCGCCGCTGTCCGCGACGGCGTCGGCGACGTCGGGCTGCTCGGAGTCGTCGAAGTAGCCGTTGCGGCTGCCGGCGACGTGCAGCTTCGGGAACCGCTCGGCGATCCGGTCGAGCATCAGCTCCAGGACGTCCTGCCGGGCGCCGAGCAGGTAGACGGGGATGCCGGCGGTTTCGGCGGCGGCCAGCAGCCGCATGAACAGGTCGATTCCCGCGACCCGTTCGGGCAGCCGTACGCCGAGTACCCGGCCGGCCCACACCACGGCCTGCCCGTCGGCCAGGACGAGGTCGCAGCCCGAGACCGCCGCGGCGAGGCCCGGGTCGCGCCGCATGGCGACCAGCTTGGCGGCGTTCACCATGCCGATCTCGATCTGCTCGCCGCGGCGCACTGCGTCGAGGCAGCGCTGCACGGTTTCGTCCATGGTCAGGGCGTCGAGTGCGACCCCGAAGAGGGACTGCCGTCGGTTCATCTCTGGACTCCCCCCAGCCAGGCGTGCAGCAGCCAGCCGAACTCGTACGGCCTGCACTCGCGGTCCACCGAGAGCGGGCGGAACAGCCGGTCGAGCGGGGCCAGCCGCGCCTTCGGGGCCAGCCGGGTGGTGAGCCCGCGGGCGGCCCGGACGGCCTTGGCGGGGTCGCCGCGGTAGACCTTGCGCCAGGTGACCCCGTAGTCCTCCCGGATCATGGGCTCGCGCGGGGTCCCGTCGGGCCGGGTGATCTCGGGTACCGCCGTCATCCAGCCGAGGCCCCGGCGGACGGCCGCGCCGAAGTCGGTGCCGCCGGCGTCCGCCAGGTCGAACAGGGCGGTCGGGGCCATGGCGTGCTGGTGCACGCTGTACACCGGGTAGCCCTCCACCATGCCGCCGGTACGGGCGTCGTAGTGCCACCACCACTGCCCGCCGTCCCCCTGGAGGGTGCAGATCCGGGCGGCGCACATGTTCGCGGCCCGGAGGGCCTCCGGGTCCGGTCCGCTCGCGTGGAGCCGGGCCAGCGCCTGGATCGGGTAGGTCTGGTCGGCGAAGCAGGCCACGTGGGAGCGGTAGCCGGGGACCAGCCCGGGGGCGGTGGCGTGCGGGAACAGCGGGCTGTCGGTCGTCGCCCTGGCCCCCAGCAGGCGGTCGCGGGCGGCCACCAGGCGGTCCTCCACGTCCACCGCCGTCCGGGCGGCCACGAGGGCGGAGAGCACCCAGGCCGCCTCGACGGTGTACTGCGGCCGGCCGGGGTCGTCCAGGGCGGCCACGCGGTCGAGGGCGTCCGCCAGTTTGGGGTGGCCGGTCTCGGCGGCGGCCCAGGCGATGAGCGCCGCGTCGCCCAGGTTGTCGACCCCGGGCAGCCGTTCCACCAGCAGGTTCGTGAACGCTACTGCGGTGTGCCCGCCGAACACGGCCTGCTGCCGGTCCTCGGGCAGGTACTGCGCGCCGAGGGCGGTGATGGCCGCGTACCGGGTGCTGGTCCCGCGCTCCTCCACCCGTCGGGTGCCGTCGGGCGCGACCGTCCCCGCCCGCGTGAAGACGAAGGTCTCCGGGCCCGGCAGGTACATCTGCGGCAGGCCCGCCTCGGCGAGCGCGAGCAGGCGCTCGGCGAGCGCGTGCAGCGACGGGTCCTCGTGCGCCAGTGCTCCTAATCGTGCTGCGGTCACCGGGTCCCCACCCCGGCTTCCCGGGTCGGGCTGTACGGCTCCAACACGCCTACCCCCTCTGCATAGCCGTTCCGGGGAGGGGAGCGCGCATGACGGCGCGCGCGTCGACGGTGACGGTGCGATCGCCCCGGGACGCGGCCGTCCGGGGCCGCCCACTGGATCCCCCCAGCGATGCCCCGGACCGGAGCACGCGCGGACGGCAGCGCCGTGCAGGCGCGTCAGCGCGCCTGCCGCCACTTCGCCCGCGATGCCCCCGTCGTGTACAACCCCCCACTGAACAAAGCCTGTTGCCTGCTCAGAACCCGTGTACAGGGACAAGGTATGCCCAAGGGTGTTCGTTGATTGCGGTTTTGGGGAAATGCCGGTGGCCCAAATTCCGACGGCCCGTCAGCTGCGTGTTCCGGAGCGGCCTCCGGCCCTCTCCGGGGTGGTCCGGAGGCCGACGTCAGCCGTTCTCCGGCCGGTCGCCCCGCTCGGCCAGGGTCCCGTCCGCCTCCTCGTACAGGGCGCCGGTGCGCGGACACTCCCATACGCCCGGTTCTCCCTCGCGCTCCACCAGGCGGACCCCGGCCCGGCCCACCCAGCCGATCCGGCGGGCCGGCACCCCCGCCACGAGGGCGAAGTCGGGTACGTCCCGGGAGACCACCGCCCCGGCGGCGACCAGCGCCCACCGTCCGATGCGCACCCCGGCCACGCACACCGACCGGGCCCCCAGGGAGGCCCCCTCGGCCACCACCACCCCGGCGGCCTGCCAGTCGTCGCCGCGCTTGAGCCGGCCGTCGGGGTCCACGGACCGTGGGTAGAAGTCGTTGGTGAGCACGGCGGCCGGGCCGATGAACACCCCGTCGCCGAGTTCCGCGGGTTCGTAGACGAGTGCGTAGTTCTGCAGCTTCACCCGGTCGCCGATCCGTACCCCGGGTCCTACGTACGCCCCGCGCCCCACGATGCAGTCGCGGCCGAGCCGTGCCTCCTCCCGCACTTGCGCCAGATCCCAGATCGTGGTCCCGTCCCCGAGTTCGGCCGTCTCGTCGACCTGGGAGGAGGGTTGCTTTCGGACACTCACGGGGCGGTCCCCTTTACGCTCGCGAGGCATTCGGAACGCGCCGCGACCGGCGCACGGAGGGAGCATATGCACCGCCGCCCCGCCCCGCCCGGAACATCAACCGACTGCTGCTGCAACGGACTTGGGGTCCGGTGCGGACCGGGCACGGCACCGCCCCGACGGCGGGGGAGGGGGACCGGGCCACCGGCAGCGGGTACCCTGCGCGCCAACGGCAGCAGACGGGGACGGCGACGGGGCCGGGGGGAGCACATGGACGACGGGATACGGCGCCACCGCTGGATCATCACCGCGGAGAAGGTCTCGGAGAACCACGGCGACGACGGCGGGCAGTTGGAGGTCCTCAGCGAGTTCGAGGGCACGCGGGAGGAGGCCGAACGGGCTCTGGAGCAGGCCGCGCGCACCATGACCGTGGGAACCTTCCTGCAAGAGCGCCGTCGGCTCGTCTACCGCCAGCTCGACGGCTCCTACCTGGTGCGCTGCACCGGGAGGATGGGCGGCCACCACAGCCGCCTGGTGCGCGTCGCACGGCTCGTCTGGGACTCCGCCGCGGAAGTGGACTGACGGCGGGCGGGTCCCGGTACGGGGGGAAATGCGTTGACGCGCGGCGCGCGGACGCGTTCGTATGGCCCGGCACGTGCGAACCCCCACCGCCGGAAAGGAACCCGTGCCCACAACCGCCAAGATGCACCCCGACGAGCCGGACACCGACGTCCCCCTCGTCCACCGCCTGATCGCGGCGCAGTTCCCGCGCTGGGCGGGCCTGCCCGTGAAGCCGGTCGACGCGCACGGTACCTCGCACGTGATGTACCGGCTCGGCGACGCCATGGTCGTACGCCTGCCCCGCACCGCGGGAGCGGCCGAGGACATCGAGCGGGAGCACACCTGGATGCCGCGTCTCGCCCCGTCGCTCCCGGTCCCGGTTCCCGTGCCACTGGCCAAGGGCGTGCCGGGCGAGGGCCTTCCCTTCCCTTGGGCCGTGTACCGATGGCTCGACGGAGAGGCCCCGACCGTAGGCCGGATCGCCGGGCCCGACCGGCTCGCCCGGGACCTCGGCCGCTTCGTCACCGCGCTGCGCCGGATCGACCCCGCGGGCGCGCCCGCCTCCTACCGCAGCGAGACCCTCGCCGCGCGGGACGCCGCCACGCGCGCTGCGATCGCGGGCCTGCGGACCCCCGCCGACGTCGACGCCGACCCCGCGGCGGTCACCGCCGCCTGGGAGGCCGCCCTGCGGGCGCCGGAGTGGCCCGGCCCGCCCGTCTGGATCCACGCGGACCTGCAGCCGGGGAACCTGCTCCTGTCCGGGGACCGGCTCGGCGCCGTCATCGACTTCGGCTGCACGGGCCTCGGCGATCCCGCCGTCGACCTGCTCGCGGCATGGTACGTCCTCCCCGCCGGGGCCCGGGACGCCTTCCGGGCCGCAGCGGGCCTCGACGACGCGGCCTGGGCGCGCGGCCGGGGCTGGGCCCTGTCGGTCGCCCTCCTCGAACTGAACTACTACCGGGAGACGAACCCGGCGATGACGGCCAAGGCCCGCCACGTCGTCGAGGAACTCCTCGCCGACCCCACGCCCGTGGATCCGCCGGGGCGGGACCGAGCCCCCCGCTCGTGAACCGGACGCTGCCTATGCCAGCCCGCCCGTCGCCCGCAGGTTCTGGCCGGTGATCCAGCGGCCGTCCGGGCCGACGAGGAAGGCGATGACGTCGGCCACGTCGGACGGCTGCCCCAGCCGGCCGAGCGGCGTCATCCCGGCGACGGCGTCGAGAGCCCGGGGCGGGTTCGTCCCGCGCAGCAGCTCGGTGTCCGTCGCGCCGGGGGAGAGGGTGTTGACGGTGATGCCGCGCGGCCCGAGCTCACGGGCGGCCACGGCCGTCAGCTGCTCCACGGCGCCCTTGCTGGCGGCGTACGGCCCGATGCCCGGGGCGGACCGTAGGGTGTTCAGGGAGGAGACGTTCACGATCCTGCCGCCGTCGCGCATCCGCCGGGCCGCGTAACGGGTGGTCAGGAAGACCGCCCGGGCGTTGACCGCCATCACGCTGTCGAACACGGTCACGTCGGTTTCGGCGAGCGGGGTCGGCGTGAGCGCCAGTGCTGCGTTGTTCACCAGGATGTCCAGGCCGCCGAGGTGCGCCTCGGCGGCCTCCATCAGCTGCTCCGGGCCCTCCGGCTCCGCCAGGTCGACGCGCAGGGCCCGGACCCGGCCGCCGTCCGCCTCCACCGCCCGCACGACCTCGGCGGCGGCGTCCCCGCGGGTGGAGTAGTTGAAGACCACGTGCGCCCCGTCGCGGCACAAGCGTTCGACGACCGCCCGGCCGATGCCCCGGGACCCGCCGGTGACGACTGCGTTCCTGCCCTTGAGCACGGCCCCTCCGGAGGTGCGGGTTGCGCTGCGGATCCGTCGCCGTACGCACGGCTCGCCCGGGAGCCTAGTGGGCCGCCGGTCGCGTGCGGTAGACGCGCGCCAGGTGTGCTGCCAGCCAGACGGCCGCCTCCGGCGCCGTGACCGGGGCGACGCGCGTGCCCAGGTACCCGTCCGGGCGTACGAGGAAGGCCGCCGAGCCGGTGGCCCCGTACGTCCGGCGGAACTCCCCGCTGCCGTCGAGGTAGACCGGCAGCGGCACGCCGTCCGCGCCCGCCGCCCCCGGGGCGTACGCGTACCCGGCATCCGTGGACCCACCGCCGGGCGGGGCGAGGACGACACAGGCGACCGGCGCGTCCGCGCCCGCGCCGCCGACCGACCGGCGGGCCCCGTCGGCGAGTGCGGCGCAGGCGCCCAGCGCCTCGCCGGAGTCGGCGTAGAGGAGCAGCACGTGTCCCCGGTCGCGCAGCAGGTCGTACAGCCGCAGCGGCCCGGTCGCCACGCTGCTCCTCAGGCCGCCGCAGTCCGGGGCCCGGTCGCCGGGGGCCGGGCCGCCGCCCGCCGCGCTGCCCGGTCCGACGACGGGACTGTCGGGGTACGCGACCAGCAACTGCGCCTCGCGGAGCGCGAGCGTGTCCGGGTCCTCCGGATCGGCCTGGACGCCCTCGGCGGCGTGCCGGACGGTGCGGCCGACGACCTCCTCGCCGACCGGGTGCCGCTCGGCGTGGTAGCTGTCCAGCAGCCCGGGGTGCCCGCCGCCCCGCAGGACGAGGGCCAGCTTCCAGGCCAGGTTGTAAGCGTCCTGGATACCGGTGTTCATCCCCTGGGCGCCCGTGGGCGGATGGATGTGGGCGGCGTCGCCGGCGACGAAGACCCGGCCGTCGGAGTACCGGTCCACCAGACGGTGGCTGATGCGGAAGACCGACGACCAGCGCAGGGCCGACGCCGTGGCCGGTTCGGGGGACAGCCGGTCCAGGACCGCCTGGATGTGTTCCAGCCCGGGCGCGCGTCCGGCCTCCAGGCCGTGCGCGATGCCGTTGCCGGCGCCCTGCCCGCCGCCCCCGCCGCCTGCGGAGAGATCGGGCGGTACCGTCATCGACATGCGGTAGCGGCGGTTCCCGGGCAGCGGGATGCAGACCAGGACGTCGTCGACGGCCCCGTCCGCGCCGTGGTGCACGGCGCGGACGCCGTAGCCCGCGGGCAGGCTCCAGTCCACCTCGACGTCCCCGAGCATGTACTCCTCCGGGAACGCACCCCCCGCGAAGCCGAGGCCGAGCGTCTTGCGGACCGTACTGTGCGCCCCGTCGCAACCGACGAGGAACCGCGACCGGACCTCCTCCTCGCCGCCGCTGCCGACGACGTCGGCGGTCCGTATCCGGCTCAGGACCCCGTCCGCGTCCTGCGTGAACGACACCAGCTCGACGCCCCGCTCGATCCCGGCCCCGAAACGGGCCAGGTGCTCCTCCAGGATGCGCTCGGTCTCGTACTGGGGCAGCGCGGCGAACCCGTACGGAACCTCGGGCGGGAGCCGCAGCTCGAAACGCCCCTGCTCGACGCCGTCCGCGTAGACCAGCTGACCCCGCATCGGCACGGCGGCCTCCAGGGCGGCGCGGACCATGCCCATCCGGTCCCAGATCTCCAGGGTCCGCGGCTGGATCCCGACCGCCTTGGCGTACGGCAGCCGCGCCGGCAGCCGGTCGACGGTGCGGCAGTCCACGCCCTGACGGCGGAGCTCCGCCGCCGCGGTCAACCCGACCGGGCCGGCGCCCACGATCAGTACATCGGTGTCCGCCACTGGCCTCTCCCGCCCACGGCCCCCGACCCCACTGCACGCTCCATGGTCCGCCACCC
>NZ_JBHWJJ010000169.1:0-15947 GCF_042732005.1 Streptomyces sp. NPDC059851
ACGCCACCCCCGCAACTACCTCGCCTTCCTCGGACTCGCCGCTGCCCTGTGCTGCTACAAGCGACTCGCCCGCCTCACCACATAGGACACGGTCTTACTGGGTGTTTCGTCTCTGAAATCGCCGCTTCGCCCCGGTTCTCGGGGTGTGCGATCGGCTCTCTTGCGTTGGCCCCAGAGGCTGTGGTGACAGGAGTGCCGCTTGCACGCGAATGTCCGCCCGAACTGTGCACTTCGTTTTGTCTCATTCCAAAAGGCCAGGCCGGAGAGCATCTGTCTGCCCACTCCCGCCACCCCTGGGCAGAGTGACGATCCTGCAGTATGCCGTCGATATGACGGATCGTCGACCGTATCCAAGCGACCTGTCCGACGCTCGCTGGGCCTTGGTGGAACCAACTCTGACAGCCTGGCGCCAGGCCCGGACTGCACGCGCCCTCGCCTTCGGCCGGCCACCCGAGCACGACCTGCGAGATCTCCTCGACGCGATCCTCTACGTCGACCGCCCGGGCATCCCCTGGCGCTACCTCCCGTACGACTACCCACCCCACCAAACGGTCTACGCCTACTTCGCCCGATGGCAGCGAGACGGCGTGTTCGAGCAGCTCAACGGGCTTCTACGCCGTCTGGTCCGCGTCAGCGAGGGCCGCGATCCGGAGCCGACGGCCTGCATCATCGACTCTCAGAGCGTCAAGACCTCCACCACCGCCCCCGCCACCACCCAGGGAGTGGACGTTCGGGAAGAAGATCGCCGGCCGGAAGCGGAACATCGTCACCGACACCATCGGACTTCTCCTCACGGTCCTGGTCACCGCAGCCAGCGTCCAGGACAGCACCGCCGGCCGACAACTACTGACCAAAGTGGCTGCCGACCACCCGACCGTGCACAAGACCTGGGCCGATATGGGCTACAAGACCGCCGTCGTCGAGCACGGCGCCACCCTCGGCATCGACGTCGAGATCGTCCGACGCGACCCCACGACCAGGGGATTTGTGGTCCAGCCCCGCCGCTGGGTCGTCGAGCGAACCTTCGGCTGGCTGATGAACCACCGCCGCCTGGCCCGCGACTACGAAGCCCTCCCGGCCCGCTCCGAAGCCAGGGTCCACGTCGCGGTGATCAACCTCATGACCCGCCGACTGACCGGCGAAACCACCCCGACCTGGCGCGGAATTGGACCCACAAGCAGGGATGAAACGCCCAGTAGTCGTCTGGGACGCCGAAGCGGGCCGGCTGTCGTTCGAGGCGCTGCAGCACCGCGCTGCAGCACCGCGCCCGCGGCGCCCCGGCCCTGGCCGCCCGATGGCCGGCCTACTTCGTCGCGTTCGACGTCTTGCAGCAGGACCGGGTGGAGGTGCTGCAACGCCCTTACCAGGAGCGGCGCGCCCCACTGGAGCAGTTGTTCACCGACCGCACCCTGACGGCCCCATGGGTGCTCGTCCCGATGACGACGGACCTGGCCAAGGCGCGGGAATGGCTGGAGACCTGGACGGACGTGTCCGGGGTCGAAGGCCTGCTGATCAAACCCCTGACCAGCAAATATCTCCCTTCGTACCGTGGGTGGACCAAGGTCCGCCGCAGAGACACCACCGAAGCAATCATCGGCGCCGTCACCGGCACCCTGACCCACCCCGGACTCCTCGTCCTCGCCCGCCACGACCAAGCCGGCCGGCTTCGCGCGGTCGGCCGGACCGTACCGCTGCGCCCGGAGCAGGCGAGGCAGGTCGGCGAGCACCTTTCCGTGGCCGGCCCGGGGCATCCTTTCGAGGGGGTGCGGTTCGCGGCGTCGTGGGGGAGCCGTGACGTTCTGGACGTGGTGCTCGTCCGCCCGGATCTGGTGGCGGAGGTCAGCGCCGATCGGGCCGTTGACTTGGGCGTTTTTCGGCACCGCTCAGGTTCCAGCGGATCCGCCTGGACGTGACCGCCGCCGACGTCCCGCGGTTCGGCCAGGGCCCGGCCGCGGCCGCCGGCTGACCGCAGAGGACGCTGCCGGCGGCGTGCCGGCGAACTGGTTCTTCGGGTGCTGGCACCGATGGGTGCCAGCACCCGTTTCATGTCCCCCGCAGGAGTGAATCCGGCCCTCGCGTACGCGTAGGCGGCTTGTGCGGTGCGCTCCCAACTCACCCCGCAATCTGGGCTATTGGCAGCAAACAGGATCTTTGGGCACGTTTCCGGCGCGGCTCGATGGTCGGGCCGCCTGTTGTGCGACCGGAGTGCGGTTCATGGTGCGTTCGGTGCGTGAGGTGTACGGCGAGGGGCAGGCCGCGGGCCGGCTGCGGGTGCCTCTGGCGGCCTGGCGGTGGGCTGCGGGTTCGGGCCTGGTCCCGCCGGCGGACGCTGGCCCGGGGCATGGTCGCGGGCGGTGGTGGAGGCCGCCGACCCGGAGCAGGCCCCGCGATCGGTCACATGTAGTCGCCGCGGTTGGCCATCTTCCCGGTGTTCCATGCCCGCTGACAGCGGCTGCAGGCGGCACGCTGGGCGCCCCAGCGTGTCCACGCCGTCGTCTGCGAGCTGCTTCGTCCCACCCTGTTGTTGTGGAAGTCCGCCATGGAGTCGGCACGGTCCTTCCTTGCCGGTTACTCGTCTCCGCTGCACCGACACCCCTCTGACCAGCCTGTTCTCGCCAACGGGAAAGGGCGCCGTTCCGCGGAACGATCCACGGAACGACGCCCCCAGCGACGAGAACTCCGGCTATCTCAAAGCGGGGTCTTCGAGCCGAGGCCCCTGGAGTCTTGGGAACCCACTCGGGAGCCCGTGCCGCCTCCTTCGGGATCGGGCTCGCGTATGTCGACGCCAGCCGCCCTCTCCGGTGCTCCCGGCGCCGTTCAGCTCACGGGACCATCTTCGAACCGAGCTCGCCCGGCTTCTTCGGCACCCAGGGCGCCACGGCGGTGGCCTCGCCGGGCTCCGGCTCGGCCATGCTCACCCGGAAGACGCCCTTTCCGTCCATGTTCACGGGCAGGATGTAGATCTCCTTGATCTGGCCGGTGTCGTGCATGTAGAGCACTACGGTCTGACGGTACGAACCCTCGTCGTAGAACTCCGCGGTGACCTTCCCGCCGGCGCCCTTTCGGAAGGCGGCGATCCAGTTCTCGGCGGTCTTCTCGGTCGTGCCCCGATCCTTGCCGGGGTCGGCCAGGGCCGCCAGCCCGTCGGCGTCCCCGTCTGCGATCCGCCACACCACCTGCTGGGTGATCCCCAGGGTTCCCGTGGACGGATACCCGACCACGGCGAGCGGCGGGTGACTGCTGTAGTCCCCGGCGTACTGCACTTCGTCGGTACTGGCGTCCGCCGAGCAGCCGGTCAGCACACCGAGGGCCAAGGCGGCGCCGAACACGGCCCGCAGAACCGGTCCGGGCGTCACCGGGACCTCGGCCTCAGAGCGGCGACCGCCACGATCTTCCCCTCGTTCCTGGCGAGGATCTCGGGCAGGGTGCTGAGCGGTGCGTACCCGTGCTGGGCGATCTTCACCGTGCCTCCCTGGATGCCCCGCACCACGGCCGTGTGATTGTAGACGCGGTCCCCCCTGTACTGGAAGAACAGTATGTCCCCGGGACGCAGATCGTACGAGCGGTTGACGTAGCCCGGCTGGCGGTAGTTGAACATGTGGACGAACAGGTTCTGGGCCGCGGACCAGGTGTAGCTGTTCTTCTTCCACGACGTCCACGTGTTCTTCTTCCACCACGCGCGGTCCTGGAAGAACGCCCAATCGCGCATCTTCATGCCACCGCCGTAGTACAGCGACTTCGACACGAAGTTGGCGCAGTCGTTCCCCCAGAACTCCGGCTTGTCGTACGCGTGGGTGAGGGCCCAGCTCGCGGTGCCCGAGCCGTTGACGTAGGAGGCCGTACGGATGCCGGCCTCGGGCTCACCCGGCAGGGGGAAGCCGTCCGCGCCGAGCGCTATGGTCTCCACGCCGGACGGCACACTCGGGGCGTCGGCCGGGGTGGCGGCCACCTGGGATCCCGCCGCGGCCGTGGTGGAGAGGGTCTGCCCCGACTCGATGTCGTCGGCCTCGCTCTCCAGCTTCGCGGCGCCCGCGACGATGTTGAACACGAAGCGCCTGTAGCCGGAGTTCTCGGAGACCTCGTCGACGCCGTCGATCCGCGTGGTCACCGTCTGGACGACGGTGCTCCGCACCAGCACTCGGCCTTCCGGGCCGTTCAGGACCGTGGTGTCCGTCAGGGCCGACGAGGCTCCGACGTAGGCCTGGCTCTGTGTCGCCAGGGCCTCGCGCGTTCCGACGACGGGGTCTTCCTGCACGCCGAGCAGTTCTCTGAAGACGTCCGCGTGCGGCGATTCGGCGGCGGCGTCCTCAGCGGTGAGGCTCACTCCGGTCGTGACCTTGTTGCGGGCGCTCAGGTAGGCCTGGACGTAGTCCTTGTAGCGTGCGGCGCCGCCGGTCACGGCGGAGCCCTGGACCAGCGCGCTCCGTGACACCGGGCCGCTGCCCACGGCGTTCTTCGCCGTTACGGCGACCCGGTAGGAAAGCGTGTTGTCCAGGCCGGTGAAGACGGCGCGGGGTATCGCGCCCTCCGAGGTGGCGACCACCGTGCCGTCGCTCTTCTCCGCCTTCGCCACGTACGTGATGTCGCCGTTCGCGCCGCCGTCCATGGGCGGGTTCCAGGTGGCGAGCAGTCCCGAGTCGCCCGGGGTCGGTACGACGTCGTTGACCGCCCCCGGGGCGGTCGGCGGCAGGTACTCGATGGTCAGCCTGGGCCGATTGGCGACGTCCGTCGCCGCACCGGAGTGGTACTTCGCCGCGGTGTCGGTGCCAACCGTGAGGGCCATGCCCTCGTTGGTGCTGCGATCGGTCCAGGACTGCACCAGGATGCCGAAGTCGACCTCCGGCAGGGCCGTGTCCAGGACATAGGCATCAGTGCCGGCCGCGGTGAGGAGTTCCCTGCCGCTCTGTGCCGGCGTCCACGCAGTGGACAGCTCGTACACGCCGGGCTTCTGCGGCATGCACTGCGTGGTGCAGTCGGACCTGGTCAGAGCCAGCTTCGCGGAGGTGACGCGGGCTCCCGGCGGCAGGGCCGAGAGGTTCGCCTTCAGGTGAGTGGCCCACAGGTGGCCGTCGACCGTCCCGACCCGCAGTTCGCCGGCCGGCGAAGTGGCGCACCCGGCCGTGTCGCAGTCGGTGGCGGTCGACACGGCCGTGAGCGCTGTGTCCGTGAGCACCAGGGACTGGGTGGCGGGCATGGCGGGCAGGGCCGTGACCCGTACCGTCATGGTCTGCTCGGCCGACCAGGGCGAGCAGCCGACGCTGTCACAGGCTCGTACGGACCAGCGGTAGGTGGCACCATCCGTGAGCTTGCCCTCCGGGATCCCCAGGGCGGCCCGGCTGCCGCTCTCCGCTCCCACGGCAGGGAGCGGAAGACCGGGGATCGGGTTCCCGGCCGCGTCCTTCAGGGAGAACTCGGCGTTCACGCGGGTCTGGGCGGGGGACGAGACGACCGCGGAGAGGATGGGCGTCAGGGTCTGCTGGGCGCCGGCCTGCAGGTCGCGGGGGGCGTCGGGCAGGGGGCTGACCGTGAAGGTGGTCCAGTTGGACCAGGGGGACCAGCTGTTGCTGTAGTGCGTGCCGTCGTAGGGCGAGGTGCGGAAGCGGTACATGCGCCCGTGCTGGAGCACGCCCGCCGGTACGACGACGGAGGCGGGGGTGCCGGCCGGGACGAACGGCGAGACCAGGGTGTTGCCGACCTGGGTGTTGGTGGCGGCGTCGAAGATCTGGAAGGTGCCGTTGACCGTGTCGCCGTCCTTGTCCGCGAACGTGTCGCGCAGGGTGGGCGTCGTCGTCTCGACCCGCCAGGCGGGGGTCTTGTCCTGGACGAACGGAGGGCCGGCCTCCTGCTTGGTACCGGTCTGCGGACGGTAGTTGTACGTCACCGTCAGCTTCGGCGGGTTGGAGGTGGCGTTCGCGGAGTTGACGCGCTTCCACTGCCCGACGACCGACTCCGACGCGGCGCGCAGGCCCATGCTGGACAGCGGAGCCTTCGCGGACGCCCACGTCTGCACGAGGGTGGTCACGTCGGCGTTGATCCAGCCGTCCGGTGCCGAGCCGCAGCCGGGGTTGCCGCGGGTCTCGGTGGAGGTGGCGTACTGGGTGCCCATGGCGGGCTGGTTCGTCCAGCGCGACGCGGTGCTCGGGGTGCCGGAGTCCCAGACCTCCCACGGCTGCGCGACGCAGTCGGTGTTGCCCGAGTGGAAGTTCCACAGGGACAGCTTGGCGTCGGAGACGAGCGCGTCCGCGATCGGCGCCGTGTTCCACGTGATGAACGAGCGTGCGGTGCGGAAGGTGCCGTTCGCGTTCTTGGTGCCGGGGTTGCCGAGGTCGAGCTCGGTGTCGCCTGACCAGTCGACGGTCTCGCCCTGCTGGACGTAGGTGTCGAAGACGCTGCCCAGCGCGGAGGTCGAGGGATCCACGGTCACCGGGTACTTGGTGGCCGGGTCGGCGAGGAACTTCGCATCCGGGGTGACGACCAGGTCGACCGTGCCCCTGCCCTGGACGACCTTCATCGCCACCGGCACCTTGCGAGTGTGCTCGCCGGAGACTGGATCGACGGTGGAGTCCCACATCACCGGCGCCGGCATGACCGCGGTCTTCTTGCTCTTGCGGTCGGTGAACTGCACACTGCCGTCGGCCTGCTGCTCCACCTTCAGGCCCTTGGCCACGAGAGGCAAAGTGTACGAGTAGTTCCCGCCAGCCGGGCGCTGCTTCAGCTCGACGAACTGCTCGAAGCCGCCGCGGGTGGCCTCGATGACGACGTCACCGCCGGGCACGGCGTCGGTGTACTCCGCGCGGGCCCCGTCCAGCTTGGGGGACGGCAGCGCGCCCTTCCACTTGAGTGTGATCTGCTGGTCGCCCTCGCCCAGCGTGACGAGGTCGGTGCTGATGTAGTTGACGGACGGCGCGGCCTGGGGCACGGCCTTGGCCATCCGCGGGAGGCTGCCTGCTGCAAGCTTCAGTCCCTGAGGGTGGGCCTTGGACGCCACGGCCCCGTCCGGGCCCTGGCCCAGGGTCACGTCGACGGCGCGCCAGGCGCGTGCCTGCTGGTCGTAGAAGCGGATCGGTCCGGCGGCCACCTCGGTCGTGAGCGTACCGTTCGGGTTCACCCATGTGGTGGACGTCTCGGACCGCTCCGAGACCGCCTCCACTCGGTGCCCAGCCGTCCGCGCGGCCACCCGGGCGCGCGCGAGGTTGAGTTCTTCGGTCACGGTGCCGGACTTTGCCGCGGCGGCCGGGGCCGGAGCGGCGTCGGCCGGCTGCGAGCTCTGGAGCAAGGTGGCGGTCACGACGATCGCCGCTCCGCCCGCTATCCAGTGGGTGGTTCCCCAGGGCCCTCTTCCGCGGCGTCTTGCCGCGGAGAAGCGAGTAGCCATACTTCCTCGGTCTTTCTGCGAGTACCCGATGATCCAGGTACGAGAGGAGCAACCTAGCGCTCTGACCAGGCAGTTCTGTCCCAGAAACGGGCAACGAGGGCATAATTCCCGCCATGGTGACGCATTCGTGATGTGCCCTGCCACCAGACCCCGGAAGCTGGATGGTCCGTACTATTCGCCTCATGACGAGCGTCCGAACGCCCGATCCAAGCCACGCTTGACCATGACCTGCTCCGGGACGATTGAATACCCAAGTGATCGACTGGACGCAGGTGCTCGACCCCCTCGGGTCCGCCGGCCGAGTGCCCGCCCTTCTGGACCAAGTGGAACATGATGAAGGTGCCGAGGCATGGGATCACCTTTGGGACGCGCTGTGCCTCGAAGGTGAGACCGTGGTTCCGGCGAGCTTCGCCGCACTTCCACGGCTCGTGGCGCTCGGTCGGAGAAGTCCTGAGGCGCTGAGCCTGGCCGGGTCAATCATGCGCGGAGCCCTCCAGGACCACGGCGCTGACGACCTGCTGCTGAAATGCATCGACGTGGTGGCCCAACTACGGAAGCTGCTGGACCAACGACTGAAGTCGCGGCCGACAGGCTACCTCCATGCCTTCCGAGACCTGCTGGCCGCCTATGGCCAGTACCACTGGAGTGCCGTACTGGGCGACTTCGCGGACGACTTCTACCATCTGTGCTGCCCGTGCTGCGAGGTGAAGGTGACCGTTGCCATCGGCGACTACGGTCAGTACTCGGCCATCCGGGACTGGCATGCCGGAGATACAGAGAAGCGCGAACTGAAGCCCGCTTCGCCCGAAGACCTCGCCGGCACCGGACGCTGGATGTACGACACGGCCGTCCGCGACGGCCAGGACTGGCTCGCCAAAGGACTCACCTACCTCTTCGGGCGAGCCGAGTGCCCTCACTGCGCCAGCACCTTCGTCATCGCTGCGGAGTACACGGCCGCTAACCTCCCGTCCCCGGAAGAGTGATCACAGGCAAGACTTCTGGAGCAGGATTTCCGACGGCATCCAGCGTCACCGCTCCACAGAAGTTGAGCGAGAACCCGTTCTCGTGGACAAAGCCACTGCACCAAGGTACGCCGTGTGGGTGCGGCGAACGACCTGGGCGCCGACGTGATGGTCCGGCTGCCGGATAGTCGGAAGCTTGTGGTTCAGTGCAAGCGCTATGCAAAGCACCTCACCGTCGGCAGCCCGGACCTGCAGAAGTTCAACGGCACCGCGCGCAGCGAACACGGAGCAGAAGTCCCGCTCTTCGTCGCCTTGTGCAAGTTCACCAAGCAGGCCCGCGCCTTCGCAGCACGCCACGGCCTGGTCCTCGTCGACGTCTTTAGCGACTAACGGTTTGCTTCCGTTCGCCCTGTAGGCGACGAAGCGGAAGGAAGTCCTGGTGCGGAGCACGTTGGTGCTGGGTGACCTGCGGGTCCAGAAGATCAGACGGGCTGACGGCAGCTGGGCGTTCTCGATCCTCTGTCGGGACTGCTCGGTCGACGAAGAAGCCGAGAGCTACCTGCGTCTCTACGGGGGATCGGGTTCCCAGGAGCCCTATGCCTACTACCTCGTCGACCACCTTCGGTGGCGTCTTCGCGAAGGGCTGACGACGGAGACGACCAAACTGACGGGCCTCCACCGCTACCAGGGGGCGGTGGGTGCGCAAGTTCCGATGCTGTACGGGCAACCGTGGAGGTTGCCGCCGAAGCGTTCGTACAGCACGTCGGCCCTGTCGGTCTCGGCGGCAGTCCTGAAGGGCTTCTACCTGCACCAGTGCGTGGTGCGGGGCATCAACAACGAGCTTCGTGAGGCGCTGGACGTAGGCCGGCTGCCCACCCAGTCGGACCGCAGAAGGGCTTTCCTGGGGCATGCGATCACCTCGGTGCCGACGAACCCCCTGGCCCCGCGGCAGGGCACACGTCGCCGCCATCCGAAGATGCTGCCGGACGGCGCCAGGCCGGAGCTGATGGAGGCGGTGAACACTGCCCGGGACGAAATGGTCGTGACCTGGCTGTCCGACACGACCCTGCGGATCGGCGGCCTGACCGGCCTGCACCTGGTCGATCTGCACCTGCGCGAGAACGCCGACTGCGGTGAGTGCAAGAGCCCGCACGTCCACGTCTGCCACCGGCAGAACAACCCTAACCGGGCCAGGGCGAAGAGGAAGGAGGACTGGCGCCTGGTCGACGGCGTGATCACGGGCGGCGAGATCTACCGGGCGAGTCCGGCCATGGTCAGTTCCTACTTCAAGTACATGACGACGGAGTACGCGAAGTACGCCACGGGGCACGGCATGCTCCTGATCCAGCTCGCCGGACAGCAGATCGGTGAGCCGTGGACCGCGGACGCGGCCCGCGGGATGCTGCGGCGGGCCGGAAGGCGGGCCGAGCTTCCCGGCCGTATCAAGCCGCACGTGTTCCGGCACACCACAACCTCGAAGATCCTCGACGTCACGAACAACGACAGCTGGGTCGCCAAGGAGGCTGGCAACTGGGCGTCGGTGCAGACCATCGACGAGGTCTACGGGCACCCCGACATGCACTCCCCGGAGTTCGTCTCCGCACTGAAGTCGGTCTGGGGTGAGCCGGAGTGAACGAGCCCGTCCGCCACCTGCTGCCCCTCGTTGCCCCGGACCAGCCGAGCCGGACCACCGGCGACCGGCTGGAGCTGCTGCACACGCTGATGGAGGCGCCCGGGTCCGACGCCGGGCTGTTCCGGCAGGACATCATCCGTATCCCTGGGGACCATGACTCCTACGGATGGCTCTGCACGTCCCGCAGTGCGACCGAGCACAAGAACCCTGCCGGTCGTTCTGCCACGTTCATGATGCTGGGTGGCGCACGGCCCGGTAGGCCGGCGGCAATCTCGCCGGCTTCATGCGCACGGCCGAGCCCATGAAGCCGGTGTCCTGGTATCAGGCCGAGGACTGCACGATCTGTCCCGGGATCCCGGCCTGGGTAGAGGAAGGTGCGGTCCATCGCGGCTTGCCGGGCGATGCCGGAAACACTGATTCGGCCCCCGCGCTGGGTTGCGGCGTTGACCGCCTTGACCACACGCTGTCGGCGCCGGTCAGAGTCTGCCTTGCGGCCGTCGCTCATCGCGGAACTCACGCCGTCCTCCTCGGCCGGACATCAGGCAGGGGCTGACCGATCCGGGGCATCCCCAGCATCACGCTCCGCCCGCGGCGGACCATCGAGACCGCCTGTTTCCCGAGGAAACGAACCCACTCCGGTGCTGTCGCGCTCCCCGAATGCGGTACGCCCCCTCGGGAGGCCTCTTCAGCCCGCGGGGGTTCTCCGGGCAAGGACGGACGTGTCCTGTTTGCGCTGCCGTCGCCCTCGGGTGCGGGCTTGCACCCCCTCCCTGCCAGTCACTGCGACACATGATCGAAGCCACTGCCGCTGTCGTCGGGGTCGCTTCGCAGGAGAAGCCGGCTTGGTCAGGCGCGGCGATTCATGCCGCAGTGTTGACGGCCCCTCGCGCTCTGGCCGAGCCTGCGCACTGCGGCTGCGGCTGCGGCTGCGGCTGCGGCTGCGGCTGCGGCTGCGGCACGCGACGCGGGCTCGCTCTGCCGGTTCTTCTGAGCTTGTACGGAGAGTCGATGTGATCACGCACAAGGCAAAGAACAGGCAAAGCATCTGCAGACTTGCAGGTCGCGAAGGTGCTCTCCGCGCGAGGGAAGGTGAGCCGTGGGATCCGACCGTGCGCTCCTACTTCCGGCCGTGCTCTCCGCGCGAGCGGAGGTGACCCGCGCTGGTAGGACAGTCGCAGGGCTTCCGTGCCGTCTTCTCCGCGCGAGCGGAGGTGACCCGGTCGAGTTGTCGCCTTCGGCGTCGGCCTGTGCGAGCAGAGCCGTGAACACCTTCGCCCAGGTGCCGTCGGCGGCCCAAGCCCGCAGCCGGTTGTGAACGCCCTGCCACGAGCCGAACCGTTCGGGCAGGTCCATCCACGGCGTGCCGGTGCGGTACTTGAACGCGATCGCGTCGATGACCTGCGCTTCGGCGTCCGATCCGGCAGCAACGGCTCGATGCGGGCCCACTGGGCGTTAGCCAATGACACACGTCAACCAACGATCAGATGATCTGAAAGAAGCAGCCTAGTCTCTTTGGTCTCGGACGTTCTCCTCCTCAGGGCGCGCGGCGACGGTTCGGGAATCAGTCTCCGGGCGCTGTCGGCGGGTGTACTCACTCCCGCATGATCCGGACATGGACAAAGCTCAAAACCTCGACGCGCTCGCCCTGGCGACCGCGGAGCGGCTAGCCCGACGGCACGTCGGCGTCGCTGTCGCCGTCGTAGTCGGCGGACAGGTCGCATATGCGGCGGCGGGAACCACCGGAAGGGCCGACGGCGGGACACCGAGCGCCGACACGCTCTTCGAGATCGGCTCGGTGACGAAGACGTTCACTGCGCTGTGTCTGGCACGGATGGCGGTCGCTGGCACGGTGGAGCTCGATGAGCCGCTGGCCCGGCTCCTGCCCGAGGGCACGGCCGTACCCTCGCGGGGCGGACAGGAGATCACCCTGCGGCACCTGTCCACCCACACCTCCGGTCTGCCCCGGCTGCCCAAGGGCATGCTGTTGCGGGCCCTGCTGCGGCCTCGCACCCCCGATCCGTACGCAGGCTGCACCGCGGACGTGCTGCTGTCCGGGCTGGCCCACACCCGCCTCGGCTCCACCCCGGGCCGACGGGTGCGCTACTCCAACCTCGGTGCCGGCCTCCTCGGACTGGCCCTCGCCCGCCGCGCGGGCACCACCTACGAGCAACTGGTCACCACCCAGGTGTGCGCCCCGCTCGGCATGTCCGCGACCGGGGTGGCGGGTGACGCCACCCGACCCGGCCGACTCGCCCAGGGCCACGACAGCAGGCGCCGTCCCACCCCGCCGTGGAACTTGGCCGATCTGGCCGGGGCGGGAGGCCTGCGGTCGTCCGCGACCGACCTCGTGTCCTACGTACGCGCCCAGTTGGACTGCGCCGGCCCCGAGCTGGCGGAGGCGGTCCGCCTCACCCGGCAGGTCGAGCACCGCGACAACCGCTTCTCCTGGATGCACCTCGGCTGGCGGGCCCACCGCCTGCACCCCCGCCAGGGTGCCCACATGCAGATCTGGCACAACGGCGGAACCGGAGGCTTCGCGTCCTTCGTCGGCTTCGATCCCGAGACCGGCACGGCCGCGATCGTCCTGAGCAACACCCAGCGCCCCGTGGACGCCCCAGCCTTCGACCTGCTGCGGACCCTCCAGGACCAGGCCACCTCCCGCGACGCCCGCCCGGGCACAGTCTGACGCCTCGTCCGAGGCCGGGAAACGCCGCCATCAACGGTGATGGCCCTCGCACCCTCGCCCGCCCACAGGACGTGATCAAGCAGGCGAACACCGCTAGGTTCTGTCATTGATCAGGCCCGATACGGGAACGGCATACTCCGTTCACAGGGACGGGATCAGTCGTCCCACCACGGCTCGATGCCGCGCCGGCGGCGCCAGAACCCGCGCCGTCCGGCGATCGGCACCAGGATCGTCCACAGCACCGGACCCGACACGACCATACGCATCCGGGCTCGGGGCCGGCACGGGCCGCGCGGCAGGCGCCCCGACCGCGGCCGCGGAACCATGGCCGCGGCCGCCGATCCGGCCGCCGATCCGGCCGCCGGTACGGCGCCCTGCCCGGACAGAGGAAGGCAACAGCCCGATCGGCGCCGACGCCTTGGCGTGCGCGGCCGCAAGGAACCCCGCGACTTCGACACCGCGCCGGTCGAGGAGGGCCATCTCGACGGCCATGTCCGACCAGGCCGGGGAGGCCAGGATCGCGTCGCGCACCAGGCCTTCCGGCGTCGTCACCTTCAGCTGTTGCCCACCGGTCGGTGCCCTCTCCTCGCGGGCGGGGTCAGCGGGCCTTCCCCGGACAGGCCTTCGGCGGGCCGGGAGCACGGGGCGGCACACCGGTAACGGCGCCCGACGGGGTCGGGCCACGGCCCACCATCGGTGACGTCTGCGCCGTGCGCGCCGGTCCCGACCGTGTCGGCGGTGCGCCGGCCGCCGCGGCGGCCTCGCGCCGCAGCGGGGCGCAGCCGCATCGGCCCTCGTCCTGCGCGCGATACTGCTGCGCCTCATGCCAGCCGCGAAACCTCCACCGCCTCCACCAGCGCCACCAACAGCTTCAAGACCACCACCGCACCCCCGCCCCGGGCGGTACGCGGGCCCGCTTCAACGCCCGCGCCGACGCCCGCCAACCCGCCCGCGCCCGGCCCTGAAGCGAGCGCTCGCCCGGCGCCCGGCCGGCTGCTCGAACGCGTCCGCCGCCGCCACGATCCGCTCGCGCACCGCCCCGGGCGTGTAAGGCGGCGGCCGCCAGGAGGTCCCCCGAGCACGGCCACATCGCCTGCGCCCTCCGCGCGCCCCGAGGCGGACAACGCGGCCGCCGCCTCCCGCACCAGGCGCTCCGCCGCCGTCCAGTCCGCCGCCCCGACAGCAGGGGTGAAGCGCTCCCGCACGCGGGGCAGGGACAGGTCGTAGGCGAGGGAACTCCCGGAGAACCACACCGGCCTGCTCCCGGCATCCACACGGTCCCGGGGGGAGCGACCGCCCGAGAAGGACCGACCAGTCACGCAAGAGCCGACGATCCCGTGGGCGGCATGGGTACGGTCAGCACCTGCGATGCCACCACGCCAACCCTGGGTCTGCCATCGGCTCGTGATGCGTTCGCCTGAGGAGTACCGCGTCCAGTCGCTCCACCTGCATTCGGAGTTCGCTGGCGGCCTTTGGCGGAAGCATGAACAGAGCGGCTTGCAGCTTGTCCCGGGCCCAACCCTCGCCACAGCAGAGGCAGGAGAACTCCGCCTCCCATTGTCTCCACCGGCGCCTCGCACCGTGAACGCGCATGGACCACACGCTCAGCGCCACCGCCACGATGCCCGGAGACAATCGCTCCCGTTCGAGCACACGGACAGCGGCATTCGCCGCTCCCGACAGACCTGGGACATCGCGATACCGCACCTGCGGCCTACCCCAGCCGCGTTCCCGCGGCCGAAGTGAAGCTGGTGTTCTACGAGGCACGGCCCCTTCAGATGTAAGCCATGGGAGTCATCCTCCCACACCCATGATCGGCGGGACAGAACCTGGTACAACCCTGCAGACAACTGTCCAGCCCCCTCCCGGTGCAACCCTCTCCTGGGCCTTCGGCTCGTCCGGTGCTGAAGCGCGTACGTCTCGTACGGCACGGCGGACCCGTCGGCGGCGGGCTGGTCGGTGGTGCCGATGCGGGTGAAGCCGGCATTAGCCAGGACGCGGCCGGAGGCCGGGTTGGCGGGGTGGTGCATGGCTTCCACCCATTCTAGGCCAGCGGTGGTGAGGGCGAAGGCGACGACCTGCTGGGCGGCGTTAGTGGCGTAACCGTTGCCCCAGGTGTCCTCGCGCAGGATGTAGCTGATGGTCCCCATGACGGGCGAGCGGCGGAAGAGGGCGATGAGGCCGATCATCTCGTCGGCGGCGAGGATGCCCCAGCTCCACTGCGCCCTCGGCGTCTCGCCCGCCCGCGCGAGGGCGCTGCGAATCTTCTCTAAGGGCTTGCAGATGATTAACACGTCGTCTTGATCGTGGTGTCGGGATCGCTGCTCAGGGCGATGACCCGAGCCTGGAGGGGCGCGAGGGCAGCGGGTGGGGTGGTCGCCGGTTGGATTACGGTGCCGTGTGCTTCGAGCAGTTTCCTGATCTTCAGCAGGGTGCGGTGCATGGCTGTGCGGCTGCTGCCGAAGAGTACGGCGAGGGTTCCGCGGCCAGGGCGAGGTGCAGGGGGAGCACTGTGGCCAGGACCTGATCGGGGAAGGCGAGCCGGGGCGGGCGGCCGCGTCGGTCGCCTCCGTCCCGGGACAGAACCTGTGTGAGGTCATTCAGTTCCTGCGGGGACATGCCGGTGAGCGCGGGGTCGGACAGCAGGGCCTGGTTCCACTCCCGCGCTGGTGTCTGTGGAGCCCGGGCTGCCGGGATGGCCGTGGCCGGCTGCGGATGTAGGACGTAGTTCCAGTCGCCGTGGAAGCCATGGCGGGTCAGTGGCAGAGCCGCCATCTGCGCGTCACCGATCTGTACTCCGGTCGGGTAGGTGCTGGTGTCGAGTTCGGCATGCACCCGCAGTCCGGTGCGGGTGGTGGTTGCTGCGATGGACTGGACGATGACTTCATGGCTGGTCAGCGGGCGGCCCCGCCAGTTCATGGTGATGTGGGAGAAGAGGCGGTGCTCGATCTTGTTCCACTTCGATGTGCCCGGCGGGAGATGGCAGACGGTGATCGTGAGTCCCGTTTCAGCGGCGAGCATGGCGAGTTCGAGTTTCCAGGCCCGGGTGCGCCGCGTGGGGGCGGGTGAGCATGGTGCTACCGGAACTCCCGGGCGAAAGGAAGCACCGCGATGAGCCCCACTCACTCCCAGGCCGTCCTCGACGTGCCGCGCCACATCAAGTGGGCGGCGTACGCCATCCCCTTGTGCGCGCTGCCGTCGGGGCTGTGGCGCATCGCGCTCGTCGCCGGATGGCCCGACTGGTACGCCGGGCACGTCTGGCTCCCGGGAGAGCGGCCGTATGTGCTCTCG
>NZ_JBHWJJ010000170.1:0-15711 GCF_042732005.1 Streptomyces sp. NPDC059851
TGCCGCGACCGGTCACGAAGTCGCGTGCCCGGTCCACCAGACCGGCGCCCGGCGCGAGGAGCTTGCTGGCCATGGGGGTGCTCGGGGCGGCGGGGTGCGGGCGGGTGGGGGCCATGGCCTTGGCACGGCGGATCTTGTCCCCGAGATCGTCCAGCTGTTCGGCGGTGCAGGCCCTCCTGAGCATCGGGAAGAGGTTGCTCTCCTCGTCCTGCACGTGATCGGCGACCTCCTCCATGAGCTGCTGGAGGAGCGGACTCATCTGCGCGTCCTCGGTACTCATCTTCTCCAGCTGCTTGAGGATCTTCTCCACACGACCGTGGTCCTCGATCTCCTTGTCCGCCATCCGCCCGCCGCCCTCGACGTGCTCGCGCACCGCCGGGTAGAGGTACTGCTCCTCGGCGACCGAGTGCCGCACCAGCTCGATGGTGACCTCGTCCACGAGATCACGGAGCTCCTGCCCCGTGCCGCTCATGGCCTGGATGCGGCTGAACATCTCCTCCACCTCCCGGTGGTCGGCCATCAGCTCGTCGATCACGTTGCCGCCGTGCCCCATGTCGCCTCCATGTCCGTCCGGGCGGGCCTCTCCCACCCGGCACCCATGGGTTCCCCGCAGGATGCCGGGGCGCCCGCTCGTGGGCCGCGTCTCACCCGGTCGGACGGAAGGGCCCCCACGACAGGCCCTCGTGCACCCACGGGCGTGCTCGACGCAGTGCGAGCAGCCGTCTCCGGCGCGCTGCAGGCGTTGCCGTGCGGAGAGGGGGTAGGCGCGGCCGGTCCGGACTTTGCACCGTTGTGAGGAGGCGTGATGAAAGCCGTGACCTGGCAGGGCCGCCGCGACGTGCGGGTGGTGACGGTTCCGGATCCGCAGATCGTCGATCCCACCGATGCGGTGATCGAGGTGACGACGACCGGACTGTGCGGCTCGGACCTGCACCTGTACGAAGTCCTGGGCCCCTTCCTGGACCCGGGGGACATCCTGGGCCACGAACCGATGGGGGTGGTCACCGAAATCGGACCCGACGTGAAGACGCTCAAGCCGGGCGACCGGGTCGTCGTCCCGTTCAACATCTCCTGCGGCACCTGTTTCATGTGTGCCCGGGGTCTGCACTCGCAGTGCGAAACCACCCAGGTTCGCGAGCACGGCACCGGAGCGAGCCTGTTCGGCTACACCAAGCTGTACGGTCAGGTACCGGGCGGGCAGGCCGAGTACCTGCGGGTACCGTTCGCCGACACCCTCCCGATCCCCGTGCCGGACGGGCCGGTGGACGACCGGTTCGTATACCTTTCGGACGTTTTGCCGACCGCGTGGCAGGCCGTCGCCTACGCCGACCCTCCTCCCGGAGGCAGTGTCGCCGTGCTCGGCCTGGGCCCCATCGGTGACATGTGCACCCGCATCGCCGCGCACCAGGGGGTGAGGGTCATCGGCGTCGACCTGGTGTCCGGCCGTCTGGCGAGGGCGGCGGAACGCGGCGTGGAAGTGTTCGACCTGGCCAGGCTCGGAGACGGCCTCGCCGATGCCGTGCGGGAGGCGACCGGGGGTCGCGGACCGGATGCCGTGATCGACGCCGTCGGCATGGAGGCCCACGGCAGCGCCCTGGCCAAGGCGGCCCAGACCGCGACCGGGATCCTGCCCGACGCCCTGGCCGCTGCCCTGATGAAGAAGGCGGGCGTCGACCGGCTCGGGGCCCTGTACCTGGCCATCGACCTCGTCCGCCGCGGCGGCACCATTTCCCTGTCGGGCGTGTACGGCGGAACGGCCGACCCGATGCCACTGCTGACCATGTTCGACAAGCAGATCCAACTCCGCATGGGACAGGCCAACGTCCGGCGCTGGGTCGACGACCTGATGCCGCTGCTGACCGACGGTGATCCCCTCGGTGTCGAAGGCTTCGCCACCCACCACCTCCCCTTGGACGAAGCCCCCGACGCTTACGCGAACTTCCAGAAGAAGCGCGAGAACACCGTCAAGGTCCTCTTCCGCCCCTGACCCCCGCGGCCGCGGCCGTGGCCGCGGCACGCAGGGAGGCGTTCGAGCCGACGAACTCGGTCCCGGCCCCGACGAGCCGGAGGAGGGCGACGACGAAGAGCTGGAGGAGGGCGACGACGTGCGCCCCGGGTCGGCGGTGGTGATGGTCGACGACCCGGGGGCGCGGGTGCTCAGTAGCCGGTGCTGCCGTAGATCCGCTGGCCGGCGTACGTGCCGCCTTGGCAGTACCAGTAGCCGCTGCTGTGCTTCACGGGGGAACCGCCGCCGTACTTGCAGTCCGCCCAGGACACCTGGGGCGCGGCCGCCTCGGCCGCGGTGGACGCGGTGACGCTCATTCCTGCGAAGGCCAAGGTAGCGAGGGCCAGGCCGAGCAGTCGTCGAACGCGCATGGCTTGCTCCTCTCGGGGTTAGCCCGTTCGGGTCTTTCCAGGATGGCTGCGCGACGTGTCCATGAGCACGTGTGGTTACTCCAAGCGGGTGAACCTTCGAAGGTGGGGTGCTGGGCGGGTAGGGCCTCACGCGGAGCCGAAGCGGTGCCAGACCCGGTGCGCCGGCAGCAGGCCGGCGAGTCGGCCGAAGGCCGCGAGGCCGTCCGCGCCCAGTTCGACGCCCTCCGCGGCGGCGGGGACGCCCGCGGCTTCCAGGAGCCGTTCGGCGCCGTTCCAACCGGCCACGGCCTTGCCGTGCCGGTACGCCTCGCTGAGCAGGAGCACCAACCGCGGGTCGGCTCCGTCCGCCTGCGGCACCGCGGCCTCGGCGTCGTGGGCGTCGATCGCGTCCGCCGCGGGTCCGGGGCAGCCGGAGACCAGCAGCGCGTCGTACTCGACCGAACGGGCGGTGGCGAAGGTGCGCTGGACCGGGAGGCCCCCGTCGCCGTCGGGGCCGACGCTGCCGCCCGTGGGCGCGATGACCAGGGGCACCATTCCCGCCTCGCCGATCGCGTCACGTACGGCCCGGACCTCGTCGAGGTCCCCGGTGCCGTCCGTGACGATCCCGATGACGCGGCCCTCGACCGGCCAGGTCCGGCCGACCTGGGAGAGGGCCGGACTGGGTTCGACGTCGGCCAGCGGCTCCGTGGCGGCGGGCGCGGGCAGCCCGAGGCCGGCGGCGACCCGGGCGCACAGCTCGTCGTCGATGTTGGCCAGCACGGTCAGCTGCCGTTCCCTGATGGCCTGCTCGTGGCACTTGCCGAGCTCGAAGGTGTACGCGGCGATGATGTGCCGGCGCTCCGGTTCGGACATGCTCAGCCAGAACATGCGGGGCTGGCTGTAGTGGTCGGAGAAGGAAGCCGCCGCCTCGCGGACCTTGCCCGCCTCCGGGACGGTGACGGGCGTCTCGACGTACGCCCCCGTTTCCGCGCCGGCGAGGAAGGGGCAGCCGCCGTCGAGGCTGTTGGGGTGGTAGGGGGCGACGCCGGTGTGCACGGCGGTCTGGTGCATGCCGTCGCGCAGCATGTCGTTGACGGCGGCGTGCGGGCGGTTGATCGGGATCTGGGCGAAGTTCGGGCCGCCCAGCCGGCTGATCTGCGTGTCGAGGTACGAGAAGAGCCGCCCCGCGAGCAGCGGGTCGTCGGTGATGTCGATGCCGGGGACGAGGTGGCCGGGGTGGAAGGCGACCTGTTCGGTCTCGGCGAAGAAGTTCTTCGTGTTGGCCGTGAGGGTGAGCAGGCCCACGGGCTGCACCGGCGAGCGCTCCTCCGGGACGATCTTGGTCGGGTCGAGGAGGTCGACGCCCTCGAACGTCTGCTCGGGCGTATCGGGGAAGACCTGGATGCCCAGCTCCCACTGGGGGAACGCGCCCGCCTCGATCGCGTCGAAGAGGTCGCGGCGGTGGAAGTCCGGGTCCATGCCGCTGATCATCTGCGCTTCTTCCCACACCAGGGAGTGCACGCCGAGCTTCGGTTTCCAGTGGAACTTCGCGAGCGCGGTGCCGCCCCACGCGTTGACCAGACGGAACGTGTGTACGCCAAAGCCTTCCATCATCCGGTAGGAGCGCGGAATGCCGCGGTCCGACATGTTCCACAGTGTGTGGTGGGTGGCTTCGGTGTGGAGGGAGACGAAGTCCCAGAAGGTGTCGTGCGCGCTCTGTGCCTGTGGGATCTCCCGGTCGGGGTGCGGCTTGCCCGCGTGGATGACGTCGGGGAACTTGACGGCGTCCTGGATGAAGAACACCGGGATGTTGTTGCCCACCAGGTCGAAGGTTCCCTCGTCGGTGTAGAACTTCGTCGCGAAGCCGCGGGTGTCCCGTACGGTGTCGGCCGAGCCCCGCGAACCGAGCACGGTGGAGAACCGCACGAAGACCGGGGTCTCGGCGTCCTTGGCGAGGAATCCCGCCTTGGTGACCTCGGTCGCGGCCCCGTACCCCCGGAATACTCCGTGGGCCGCTGCGCCCCGGGCGTGGACGACGCGCTCGGGAATCCGCTCGTGGTCGAAGTGCATGATCTTCTCGCGCAGGTGGTGGTCCTGCAGCAGGACCGGACCGCGCGGACCAGCCTTCAGCGAATGGTCGGTCTCGTACAGTCGCACCCCCTGGGCGGAGGTCAACCAAGCACCGCTCTGGGCGTTGCGGGCCTGCGCGGAGCCGGTCGGCTGCCCCGTGGGACCGACCGTCTCCGGCCCCTCCTGGTCCGCCTTGGGCGGCAGCGGCTCGGCGGGCTCGGTCGGTTCGGGCACCTCGGGCGTCTGCGGCCCGGGCTTGCCCGGTACGGGTGAGGCTCCGCCCGCATCGGCGGCGGAGTGCACGGCAGGGTCGTCGGCCATGATGGGCTCCAAGGGATCCGGGTCTCTGGTGCGGCGGCACGGTCCCGGCCGCCGCGAGTCGTCCCCGAGCGCCTGCCCTGGCCCGGCTGCCCGATGCACGGACGCGTGCTTTCGCGGGCGGGGGCCCGTCAGCCGGACGCCCGGCGCGGAAACCGCACCCCACCCCCCAGGCCTTCACCGCCCCGGGCGAGGAGCACACGACACCACCGGGCCGGCCCCCTTGCCCCGGGCGCCGGGGGGAAGGGGGGCCGGTCGGTTCTGCGCGGCAGCGCGCGGGTCAGTCGGTGGAGAGGGCTTGGAGGAGGTCGCCGACCTGGGGGTCGGGCAGGGCGCGGGCGACGTCGGCCTGCGCGACGATGCCGACGAGGGTGTGTCCGTCGATGACGGGCAGCCGGCGGACCTTGTGTTCGGTCATGGTGCGCAGGATCTCGGCCGTGTCGTCGTCCGCGCCGATGGTGACGGCCTCGCCCTGGGCGAGCTCCCCCGCCTTGACCTGGCCGGGGTCCTTGCCCTGTCCGAGGGCCTTCACGACGATGTCGCGGTCGGTGAGCATCCCCTTGAGCTTGTTGTCGGTGCCGCAGATCGGCAGGGCGCCCACTCCGAGCTCGGTCATCTTCTTCGCCGCTTCCAGGAGGGTCTCTTCGGCTCCGATGCAGGTGGCGTCAGGCGTCATGATCTCGCGAGCAGTGGTCATGGCAGTCTCCGGATTCCTCAGGGCCCGGAGCCGGGCGGCTCCCGGGCCGTCTCGTCGGACTCACGCCGCGTCTTCCCCGGCGAACGGACGTGCAAGCGCGTGCCCGAGCACGCGGCGCCCGGGGGCAGCCACGCGTAGCGTCGCGGACCGCGACGGCCCCGCTGCGGACACCGAGCGGTTGCTGCCCGGCGGATGCCGGCACCGCGCCGAACCCCGCCGCACCCGGCGGTTCTTGTGAGCAACCCCACGAGAGGCGCATCGTGCCTGATGGGGTGGGGGTTCGGCGGACGGGGGCGGGACCGCGCGGGCGGTGGCTCGCCTGTGGGTGCGGTTCGTCTGCCACGATGTTGCGCCGGGGACGCCCCACCGCGGCGCGCACCGATCCGGTGCACCCGCCCGGCCCGAGCGGCCGCCCCGAAGACAATCGCCGCCTCCGCCGGCTCAGCCTGCGCTCGTCCGGGTATCCCACTGTGACTTCCTCCGCCTCGCCCTCCCCCGTGCCCGTTTCCGTGAACCGCTCGCCCTGGCGTTCCCTGCGTTACGCCAGCATGCGCTGGTGGTCGGTGGCCAACTTGGTGTCCAACGTCGGGACCTGGATGCAGTTGACCGTCCAGAACCTCCTGGTGTTGCAGCTCACCGGTTCGGCCGCCGCGACCGGACTTTCCATGTCCGTGCAGGCGGCGCCCGGCCTGCTGATGGGGCTGGCCGGTGGTGCCGCCGTGGACCGGTGGCCGCGGAAGCTGACCGCAGCGGTGAGCCAGGCGCTGCTGGGCGCCGTGGCCTTCACCACGGCCGTGCTCGTGGCCCTGGACCAGTTGAACCTCGGGGTGCTGATGGCGTTGGCGGCCGTCACCGGGCTGATCGCCACGGTCGACGGTCCCGCCTGTGCGCTGCTCGGGAACGACCTGGTCCGGCCGGAGGACGTCCCTTCCGCGATCGGCGTCGGCTCCCTGGTGCACAACGCGGGCCGGTTGGCGGGCGCGGCGCTCGGCGGCGTCACCGTGGGCTTCCTCGGCACGGCCGCCGCCTACACCGCCAACGGGCTGTCGTTCCTCTTCGTCGCCGCCGTGATCCCGTTCCTGAAGCCGGCCGTTTCGTCCGTGTCAACCGGGTCGGCCGTGTCGGCCGGGCCTGACATGTCGGACGGGCCTGCCGCGTCGGACGGGCAGGACCGGCAGGGAGGGGAGCCCGCCCCCGCGTCGACTCCGGCGCAGAACCAGGGGATGCGGCAGGGCCTGGCCTTCTTCCTCAGCCGCCGGCGGCTGGTCGCCCTCGCCGGTATCGGAGGCGTCAGCGCCCTGTTCGGCCGCAACTACGGACTGACCCTCGTCGTGCTGGTCACCGGGCCGCTCGCGGGCGACGCCGCAGCCTTCGGCGTGGTCTCCACCGTCCTGGCGGCCGGCGGCATCGTCGGGGCCGTACTCGGCGCCCGGCTGCGCCGGCCGACGGTCCGACTGGTCGGGATGCTGGCGGCGGGCGGGGCACTGCTCCAGGTGTTGGCCGGGCTTTCGCCCTCCCTCGCGGTGCTGCTGGTGCTCGTCCTGCCGATGGCGGTCGCGGAGTCGGTGTCCGAGACCGCCACCACCACCGTGCTGCAGACCGATCCGCCCGCCCCCATGCGGGGCCGGGTGCTCGGGGTCTGGGGAACCGTCCGCACCGTGTGGGGCCTTGCGGCCCCGGTCACGTTGGGTCTGCTGATGGAACTGGCCGGAGCCCGGGGAGCGCTGGTCCTCGGCGGCCTGGTCGTCGCCGCCGCCCTCGGGTCCGGTTACCTGCTGGGGGGCCGCCGCCGAACGCCGGGGCCGGTGGTGCTGCTGCCGGAGGACAAGGACGCCGCCGCGCTGCGGCCGGGACTGCGTCCGGCCGCCTGATCCCGCCCGTGCAGGGCGTCCACCGCGTCGAGGACCTCGGTCACGGTGATGCGCAACAGCCTCGGGTCGGGGCTCGCCGCGTGGGCGTCCCCCGGACGCAGCGGGTCGTCGGCCGGACCGGGGTGCCACAGGGCGGTGTGGCGGCCGCCGGGCGGCGGTCCCCACAGCCGGGGGGCGACCGGGCCGAACAGGACCACGGACGGCGTGCCGAGGGCCGAGGCCAGGTGGGCGAGGCCGGTGTCGCCGACGACCACGCACCGGGCCGCCGCGACGAGCGCGGCCAACCGCGGGAACGGTACGTCGTGCTCGCCGCCCAGCACCGATCCGGGCGGCAGGCCCGCCTGCTCGGCGACCCGCCGGGCCAGCGGACCCTCGCCCGCGCCGGCCGTCACCACCACCCGGTGCCCGGCACGGTGGACGGCGCGGGCCACGGCGGCGAACCGGTCGGCCGGCCAGCGGCGGGCGCCCGCGTCGGCTCCCGGGTGGACCACGGTCGCGCCGGGTGCCGGGGAGGGGCCGGGCGGGGCCGGGATGCGCAGGTCAGCGGGATGGGCGGCGATGCCGTACCAGCCGAGCAGCCTGCACCAGCGCTCCCGTTCGTGTTCCTCGGCGTGCCAGGGCGGGCCGGCGATCTCGGGGGTCCCCGGGTGGTGGAAGGCGAACAGACGGCGGGGGCGGAGCCGCTGGAGCAGCAGGTGGCTGGGCGGGCCGTTGCCGTGGAGGTCGACGGCCAGGTCGGGCGGCGGGCCGGTCCAGGGCAGCCGGCCCGGTACGGCCCGCCCGGGGGCGGTGGTGGGCAGCAGCCGGTCCACGAGGCCGGTGGCGGCGGCCACTGCGGTCAGCCGTGCCGGGGCGGCCAGCACGATCTCGTGACCGGGCAGTTCCCGGCGCAGGGCGCGCAGAGCGGGTACGGCGGTCAGCAGGTCGCCCAGCCCGAGCGCGCGCAGCACCAGCGCGCGCGGCGGAACGTGCCCTGCGAACGGGCCGGCTTCCGCGGCTCGGTCCGCCGGCGCGGCGGCTGCCCCCGGCGTGGCCTTCACGACGTGGCGGAGCGGGCCGCCCGCCGGGCCAGACCGGTGGTGGAGCGGCCCTGGAGGTAGGGCAGGACGACGGCCTGCCCGCCCCACCGGCGCAGGGTCCCGGCCTCGGGCAGGTCGTCGACGGAGTAGTCGCCGCCCTTGACCCAGATGTCCGGCCGCAGCTCTTCCAACAGCGCTTCGGGGGTGTCCTCGTCGAAGGACACCACCGCGTCCACGCTCCCCAGCGCGCTGATCACCCGGATCCGGTCGGGGAGCGGGTTCAGCGGCCGTCCCGGGCCCTTGCGGCGGGTGAGGGAGGCGTCGGAGTTGATGCACACGATGAGGCAGTCGCCGATCCGGCGGGCGCTCTCCAGCAGGCCGACGTGGCCGGCGTGCAGCAGGTCGAAGCAGCCGCCGGTGGCGACGACGGTACCGCCGCGGGCCCGTACCTCCCGGGCCAGGGCGAAGGCGTCGGACGGCGGGCGGCCGGCGGGGGCCGGTTCGGCGGCCGGGTCCCACAGCGCGGGGTTGCCGGCGCCGCCGGCGGCGACGAAGGCCGCCGCTTCGGCGACGGCGCGTTCCACCGCCTCCTCCGGCAGGGCCCCGTCCGCGAGGGCGGCGGCGGAGACGGCCGCGAAGCAGTCGCCGGCCCCGCAGGGGTCGCCTTCGGCCCGGTAGGGGGCGGGAAGCAGCATGGGGGTGGCCGTGGCCGGCCGGGTCAGGAGCGCGCCCCGCGCGCCGAGGGTGACGGCGACGGCGGCGGCCCGCCAGCGTTCGGCCAGGGTGCGACCGCGCCGGGCGTCGTCGGCGAGGGCGGTGCCGGAGTCGGGCAGCAGGGCGCGGGCCTCGGCCGCGTTGGGGGTGACCAGGCGTGCGGCGGCGACCGGGGCGTCCCCCCGGGGGTGCGGGTCCCACACCAGGGGAACGCGCCGGGCGGCCGCCGCGAGTTCCGCGCGTACGGCCCGGGCCGTGTGCCGGCCGTAGTCGGCGACGAGCACCGTGCCGGCACCGGCGAGCGCCTCGCGGACGGCGCCACCGGGGGTGCCGGGCCGTCCTCCGCCCCGGTCGATGCGCACCAGGGGACGGCGGCCTGCCAGGACCCGCGTCTTGACCGGCAGCGTTCCTTCGAACGGGAGTTCCACCAGGGTGACCCTGCCGTGCAGGGCGCGGCGGACGGTTTCGGCGGCTGCGTCCCGGCCCAGGGCCGTGACCAGGACCACCTCGCGGCCGCCGCGGGCCGCGAGCGCGGCGGCGAGACCGGCTCCACCGGGGCGGGAGCGGTCGCTGCGCACGTCGACCACGGGGGCGGGGGCGTCGGGGGCGAGCCGGCCCGCGTCGCCTTCGATGTCCTGGTCGAGGAGGGTGTCGCCGACCACCACCAGGGGCCCGATGGCAGTCATTCCGGCCTCCTGCGGGCCGCGGCCGCGGCCGAGGCCCGGGGGCCGGCGGGCCCGCGGGGGGCGCGCGCGACCTTCGGGGACGTCGCGGGGTGCGTGGCGAGGGCCGTGTCGAATTCCTCGCAGAGCAGGTGTACGGCCACCAGGTGGGCCTCTTGGACGGTGGCGGTCCGCGGGGCGTCGATGCACAGGGCCTCGTGGACGGCCTCGGCCAGCGGGTTGGGTCCCTGGCCGGTGAGGGCCCACACGCGCAGTCCGGCCGCGCGGGCCGTGTCCGCGGCCGAGATCAGGTTGCGGCTGCGGCCGGAGGTGGAGAGCAGCACGAGGACGTCGCCGGGACGGCCGTGCGCCGCGACTTGGCGGGCGAAGACGTGGTCGAAGCCGTAGTCGTTGCCGATGGCGGTGACGCTGGAGCTTTCGGCGTGCAGGGCGATCGCCGAGTAGGCGGGCCGGTCCTGCTGGTAGCGGCCGACGAGCTCGGCCGTCAGGTGCTGGGCCTGGGCGGCGCTACCGCCGTTGCCGGCGGCCAGCAGCCGGCCGCCCGCCGGGAGCACGGCGGCGAGTTCACGGCCCCACCGGGAGAGCCGGTCGAGTCCGGTGCGGCGGAACCCGTCCAAGGCGTCCTGGAGGGACTGGCAGTGCCGGTGGGCGTCTTCGAGTGCGTGGTGGTCGCTCATGGGCCGTGCGGGCGGCCGCCCCGGACGGGGTGGTTGCGCCCGTACCTCCTTCGGTGACTTCGTGGGCGGGGGCCCGGGCCGGGTGGGCGGGGGCCTGCGGGTCAGGCCACCACGGCCGGAGCCGGCCGGGCGGCGAGCACCGAGCGGTAGACGGTCTCGGTGGCGGCGGCGACGTGGGCCCAGCTGTAGTGGCTGAGGACCCGTCGGCGTCCCGCCGCCCCGCAGGCGGCGCGCAGCGCCGGGTCGGCCAACAGGGCCGCCACGCCGGCGGCGAGCGCACCGGGGTCCCGGGGCGGCACCAGCCGGCCGGTCAGCGGGTCGGACACCGTGTCGAGCTGCCCGCCGACCGCGCTGGCGACGACGGGCCTGCCGCAGGCCATGGCTTCGAGCGGGACGATGCCGAACGGCTCGTAGTCGCCGGGGCACAGGACGACGTCGGCGCTGCGCAGCGCGGCCGCGACGTCGGGGGCGGAGAGCCCGCCGGTGAAGCGGACCCGGTCGGCGACCCCGACGTCCTCGGCGATGCCGCGCAGGCGCCGCACTTCGGGGTCGGAGTCGAGGCGGGCGAGGGGCGGGCCGCCGACCACCAGGAGTTCGGCGTCGGGCAGCAGGGGAAGCGCACGGACGGAGACGGCGGCGCCCTTGCGGGGCACCAGGCGGCCCAGTTGGAGGAGCCGGTGGGGGTGGCTGCCGCGTGCCGCCACCGGCCCCTCCGGCGTGAACCGGTCGGGGTCGACACCGCACGGCACCACGTCCGCGCGGTCCGCGGCGATGCCCAGGCGGGAGAGTTCGGCGACCTCGTCGCGGCAGGTGGCGATCACCCGGTCGCAGCGCAGCCCGACTTCGCGTTCGCAGCCGATCCGGACGGGTGGGCTGGTGTCGGCGCGGCCCTGGTGCCTGCGCTTGACGCTGCCCAACGCGTGGTACGTGTGGACCAGCGGCAGCCGCAGTTCCCGGGCTGCCTTCAGCGAGGCCAGTCCGGACATCCAGAAGTGGGAGTGGATCAGGTCCGGCGCCCGGTCCTGCCACAGGTACGTCAGGTACGTGCCGAACTCGGACATGTGCGGCAGCAGTTCGTCCTTGGGGATCTGTTCCGGCGGGCCGGCGGGCACGTGGTGCACCTCGACGCCGGCCCGCAACCGCTTGCGTTCGGGCAGGTCACGGGCGTCCTTACGGGTGTAGACGGTGACCCGGTGGCCCCGGTCGGCGAGCGCGCAGGCGAGCGAGGCGACGTGGACGTTCTGTCCGCCCGCGTCGGCCCCGCCGAGCGTCGCCAGCGGGCTGGCGTGCTCGGAGACCAGGGCGACGGACAGCCGCTCGCCGGATCCGCCGCGGGAACCCCCGGAACCCAGGGGAGTCATGAGACCACCTCTCCCATCAGCTGCTCCCAGTCGTCCAGGAAGCGTTTGAGTCCGTACCGTTCGAGGGCCGCCTGCCGGGCGCGCGCGCCGTCCTCGGCGGCGGCCTGCGGATCCGCCAGGTAGCGGCGGGCCGCGTCGGCGAGCACCTCGGGACGGGTGGACAGCGTGCCCGTGCCGGGCGGGACGGCTTCGACCGACTCGGTGGTGGCGAGGACCACGACCGGCATGCCCAGGTGCATGGCCTCCAGCAGCGACAGGCCGAGCGAGGTCCATCGCACGGGGTGCAGGTAGAAACGGCGCCGCGCCATCTCCCGGTGCAGTTCGCGCTGCGGCAGATCGGCGGCGCGGCAGCGGTCGGGCGGCAGGCCCAGGTGGGCGGGGAGGCCCTCGGTGGCCATGCCGAAGACGTCCAGCGGTACCGCGCCGGCCAGTGCGGGCAGCAGGTCGGTACCCGTGTGGCGGCCGCGCCGCACCGGCTCGTTCACGACGACGGCCGCGCGCGGCAGCCGGCCCGTGTAGAGGTGGCCCGGGTCCACGATGCCGTGCTCGATCACGGCGGTGCGGGTGGTGCCGTTGTCCCAGAACAGCCGGTTGAAGTGGGTGACGTGGACGAGGGTGAGGTCGTCGCGGTCGGCACAGGGGTGCCGGGTCCGGGGCACGTCGCCGTCCGGGGCGTTGTGCTCCAGGTACACGGCGGGAAGCTCGCGGCCGGGTCGGCGGCCGCCGAGCCACCGCTCGGCGAGGTCCCGTTCGTGGGGCCGCTGGAGGACCACCAGGTCCACGGGGCTCTCGCGGAGCTCGTCCGGGGTGACCTCGCGGACCGATCCGGGCCAGTCGAAGGTGCGGGCCCGGCCGAGGCCGTCCCGGTCCCGGCCGGGGGTCACGGGGACCAGGTAGGTGTGGGGCCCCTGGACGAAGGCCGTGGTCCACGAGCCGTGCACGTGCCAGAGCAGGATGTTCATACCGGCGCTCCTTGATCCTCCGCGAGGGGGCCATCGGGTACGGCCCGGACCGGCGGTGGGCCGCCGGGGACCGGTCGGGGGTTCTTGCGGCCTCCGAGGGCGGCGACCGCCGCCACGACCTGGTCGTCGTCGATCCCGTCCAGGCACGGGTGGCCGGCGACGGGGCAGCGGCGGGCGCGGCTTCCGGCGCAGGGCGCGCCGGCGTCGCCGAGCAGGACGTGGGGGACGCCGTAGGGCCGCCAGCGTTCGGCGGGCACGACGGGCGCGAACAGGGAGGCGATCGGGGTGCTCACGGCCGCGGCCAGGTGGGCGGGTCCGGTGTTGCCGACCACCGCGACGTCCGCGCCGGCGAGGACGCCGGCCAGCTGGTGGAGGTCCTCGGTGGCGCCTCCCAGGTCGAGCCCGTGCCGGCCGGCGACCTGCGCGGTCAGGCTGCGCTCGGCCGGGCCTCCGGTCACCACCACCCGGAAGCCGGCGGCGGACAGCGCCCCGGCGGCCCTGGCGGCCCGCCGGGGGCTCCAGGCCCGGGCCGGGACCGCGGCGCCGGGGTGGAGGACCACGTACGGGCCGGCGCCGGTGAGGCGGGTGGTGTCGGGCGGCGGGTGGACGGCGAGGGTGCCGGGGTCCCCCTCGGGCAGGGCGAACCCGGCGGAGCGGGCGAGGTCCAGGGCGGCCTGGACCTCGTGCCGGCCGGGGCGCCGCCGATGGCGCAGGTCGAGGAGTGACCCGGGGTAGTCCTCGCTGTCGGCCGCCGTCCAGCCGATCCCGGCCAGTCTGAGGAGCAACGCCACGGGCAGCGGGCTCTGGTGGTGGGAGACCAGCACCAGAGCGCGGTGGTATGAGCCGCGGGCGAGGGCGTCGACGAGGCCCAGGCAGGCCTCACGGGACAGTGGGGCCGGGTCGAGCCCGACCCAGGGGGCGTCGTAGACCAGGACTTCGTCCACTCCCGGCAGCAGCCCGGCGGCCGGGGCGCCCTGCGGGCCGCAGAGCAGAGCGGTGTGCGAGGACCCGGCCGCGACGGCCCGGACGGCGGGCCCGGCCAGCAGCACGTCGCCCGCGCTGTCGAGGCGGACGACCAGGGTGCGCGGCGCGTTCACCGCTCCGCCCCGTTCCGGCCCGCCGCGAGGGCCTGCCGTACGGCGGTCAACAGGTCGGGGGCGGATTCGGGTGCCCCGGCCGTCTCCTCGGGCCGGGTCTGCGGGGTGGGCACGAGGATGCCGCGCGCGCCGGCGGCCCGGGCCGCTCCCAGGTCGGCGGCGATGTCACCGATGAGGACGGTGCGGTCGGGTCTCACGCCGAGCCGCCCGCAGGCGGCGTGTACCAGCCCGGGCGCGGGTTTGCGGCAGCCGCAGCCGTCGTCCGGGCCGTGCGGGCAGACCGCCCAGACGGCGAACGGCCCGAGCAGTTCTTCCACCCGGGCGCGCACCGCCTCGACGTGGCGACGCGTCAGCAACCCGCGGGCGACGCCCGACTGGTTGCTGACGACTCCGACGGGGATGCCCAGGGCGCGTACCGCGGCGACGGCCTCGCGGGCGGTCGGGAGCGGGGCGACCAGGTCCGGGTCCCCGTTGTAGGGGACGTCGGCGATCAGGGTGCCGTCGCGGTCGAAGAACACGGCTGCGGGAAGGGCGGCCCGGGTGCCGGACGGTCGGCCGGCTCCCGCCCCGCGGCGGCGCGCGGCGGGTCCGTCGAGGAGCCAGGGGTCCGGCGGGGCGGGGGCGGGGCCGGCTTGCCGGGCGGTGGGGCGGCCGGTCACGACGACACCGGTTCGGTGGCCAGGGCCCGCGCCGGGGGTGCTCCGGGCGGCGGGGCGGCGGGGTGCTGGGCCGTCGGGCGGGCCTTGCGGTGCACCCACAGCCCGCGCAACCAGTGCCAGGAGGCGGCGGGCGGGATCAGGACGCTGGTGGCCGCCATGGTGGTGACCTCGGCGCGGGTGCGGGGTCCTGGGGCGACGCGGGCCCAGGCGAATTCGGCGGTGCCGGCCAGCCATGCCGCCGCGCACACCGCGGCGACCCGGTGCCGGCCGAGGGCGGCGCCGCAGGCGGCCGCCAGGGCGGCGCCGGTGACCACCAGGTGCCGGGGCAGCCGGCCGCGCGGGGCGGCTGCCCGCTGCCACCAGTCCCGGCCGTGCAGCCGGTTCATGAGGACGTCGTCGGCGTTGCCGGCCTGCGTGCGCAGGGAGACCCAGCGGTCGGCGGGTCGCACCGGGTGGCTGGTGCGGCGCTCTCCGGCGGCCAGGTCCCAGCCCGCGTCGAGGAGGCGCAGCGCGAGGTCGGCGTCCTCCCGGAAGGCGCGGCGGAAGCGTTCGTCGAAGCCGCCGACGGATTCGAGGGCCTCTCGCCGGTAGGCCAGGTCGGCGGTGATCCAGCGGGCGGTGGCCAGGCCCGCGGTGTTGCGTTCCCAGTCGGTGGGGCGGCGGTCGGCCGGCAGCGGAACGCTGATCCGGGCGGTGACCCCGGCGGTCCGGGCACCGGCCCGGACCAGGTCGCGGGCGAGTTCCTCCGCCCAGGCGGGCCCGGGGACCACGTCGTCGTCGAGGAAGACGATCCAGGGGACCGGCCCGGCCGCCCGCCAGCCGGCGTTGCGGGCCGCGGCGGGGCCGCGGGCGCCGCCGGTGACGACGGTGGCGACCGGACGCAGGACGTCCGGGACGTACAGGGCGGGGGCGTGGGGGTCCGGGTGGCCGGCCGTGGTGCGGGCGGTCCGGTCGTCGACCAGGACCAGCCGGGACGGCAGCGGGCCGTGCGACCGGACCAGTGCCTCCAGGCAGGCCCGGAGGCTGGGGCGGCCGAGGGTGGGGACCACGACGGCGTAGTCCGGTACGGCCGGCTGCTCGTCCGCATCGACCGGTGCGGGTCGGGCGGGGCGGGTCATCACGTCCACCCTTCGTCTGCGGGGCCGGCGGGGCCGCCGGAGCCCGAGCGGAACAGCGCCCCGCGGCGCACGGCGTACGGGCCGATGGCGAGCAGGTCCACGGGGGAGGC
>NZ_JBHWJJ010000171.1:0-15425 GCF_042732005.1 Streptomyces sp. NPDC059851
GGCGCCCGTCAGTCCGCCGAGGCCGGTGGCGGCCCACCGGGGCAGGGAGGCCACGATGACGATCCAGAGGGCGCGTTTGGGGCGGGTGACCGCGGCCATGAGCGCCCCGAGGACGAGGAACGCCAGGTTGAACACGCCGAGCACCCGGGGCCCGCCGGCCGCGCCGGTTCCCATGACCAGGGCGTACGCCAGCCAGCTGCCGGCGAAGACGCCCATGAGGGTGGCCGCGACGACGTCCCGGGCGCTGAAGGCGAGGATGCTCACCAGGAACTGCAGCGCGAACGCGGGCAGCACGCACAGGGCGACGGCGCGCCGCTCCGACTCGTCGAACACGCCCAGTTGCAGGCAGCCGGTCATGACGGAGGCGATCGCCACGGTGAAGAAGCCCAGCGGCATCGGGGAGGCCATCGGGCGCAGGTTGATGCGGGTCATCGCGCGCAGGTCGGGTTCGAAGCGGCGCCCGGATCCGCTGCCGGCGGCGGCATCTGTACTCATGTGCGGGGTCACTCTCGGTCAGGGGGCGAAGCAGGGGTCGACGGCGGGGTGCCCGGTCGGGGCCGGGGGCAGGGTGCCGCGGGCGGCACGCCACCGGCGGTGCTCCTCGGACTCGGCGACCGTCTCGGCCATGGCGTCGGCCTGGCGGGCGCCGGCCGACCGGTAGCCGCCGAAGCGGGCGACGGGGCTCCAGTCGGGGCTGACCGGCGGCAGGGACTCGTCGAGGCCCTCGTACTCGGCGCTCGCGTGGACGATCCGTCCGCCGACCACGGTGAGGACGGACTCGATGTCCGGGATCGCGGCCTCGGGCACGGTGAAGTAGTCCGCGGACAGCACCGCGAGGTCGGCGAGGAAGCCTTCGCGCAGCATGCCCTTGGTGTCGTCCTCGCCGGTCAGACGGGCACCGCCGCGGGTGTACAGCTCCAGCGCGTTCTGCCGGTCGAGCAGGTTCGCGGCCGGGTAGAGGGCGGTGCCGCCCACGGTGCGGCCGGTCACCAGCCAGTGCAGGGAGACCCACGGGTTGTACGAGGAGACGCGGGTGGCGTCGGTGCCGGCGGCGACGGTCAGCCCGCGCTCCAGCATGGCCCGGACGGGCGGGGTGCGGGAGGCGGCCTCGGCCCCGTAGCGCTCCAGGAACGCGGTGCCCTGGAAGGACATCCGGTTCTGCACGGACAGGGCGCCGCCGAGGGCGGCGATCCGGTCGAGGCTGGCGTCGGAGACGGTCTCGGCGTGGTCGAAGAGCCACCGGCTGCCGGCGGGGAAGAGCCCCTCGGCGGCGAGCTTCTCGAAGACGGCGAGGTCGCGGCGGATGGTCTCGTCGTAGGTGGCGTGGAGGCGGAAGCCCCAGCCGTGCTCGGTCAGCAGCCGGACGGCCTGCTCGAACTCGGCCTCGTAGCCGGGCGCGAGCTGGGGCCGCGGCTCGGAGAAGTTCTCGAAGTCTGCGGCGGCCCAGGTCAGGTTTTCGCCGGCGCCGCCCAGGCGCAGCCACTCGTCGCCGTCTCCGGGCCGTACCGTCTGCGTCCAACGCCGCAGGTCCGCGAGTTCCTGTCCGGCGGTCTGCGGGAAGAGGTGGTAGGTGATGCGCAGTGAGAGCTCGCCGGAGCGGGCCAGGTCGATGACGGTGGCGTAGTCGTCGGGGAAGTTCTGGAACCCGCCGGCGGCATCGACGGCCGAGGTGAGTCCGAAGCGGTTGAGTTCGCGCAGGAAGTGGCGCGTGGAGGCCCGTTTGTCGGCGGCGTCCAGGACGGGCGCCTTGGCGAGGGTGGAGTAGAGGAGCAGCGCGCTGGGCGCCGCCAACAGCACCCCGGTCGGTTCGCCGTCGCGGCCGCGGACGATCTGCCCGCCGCGCGGGTCGGGGGTCTCGCGGGTGTAGCCGGCGGCCCGTACGGCGGCCCGGTTCATCAGTGCTGACTGGTACAGGTGCAGGACGAAGACCGGGGTGTCGGGCGCTGCGGCGTTCAGTTCGGCGACGGTGGGCATCCGGCGCTCGGCGAACTGTTCGGCGGTCCAGCCGCCGACGACGCGTATCCACTGCCCCTTGGGGGTGCGGCCCGCCTGCTCGCGGAGCATCGCCAGGGCCTCGCGGAGGCTGGGCACGCCGTCCCACCGCAGTTCCAGTACGTAGTTGAGGCCGCCGCGGATGACGTGGAGGTGGGAGTCGTTGAGTCCGGGGACGACCCGGCGGCCGAGGGCGTCGACGACCCTGGTCGCCGGACCGACGTGGGGGGCCAGGTCGTGGTCGTCGCCGAGGGCGAGGATCCGGCCGTCGCGGACGGCCAGGGCCGTGGCGGCGGGCCGGGCCGGGTCGCCGGTGTGGATCCTGGCGTTGCGCAGCAGGAGGTCGGCGGCGGGGCTGCCGGGGCGGGTCGCCGGGACGACTCCGGTCACGGGCATGCTCGGGCCGGGCGTGCCGTTCGCGGTGGCGCCGGTCATGCCAGGGCCTCGCGCAGGGTGTCGACGGCGAGCCGGATCGCCAGGCCGGCGGCCCGGGTCTCGCGCAGGGCGTTCAGCATGACGAAGTCGTGGATGGTACCGAGGACGCGCACCGCGGTGACGGGCACGCCTGCGGCACGCAGCGCGGCCGCGTACGCCTCGCCCTCGTCGCGCAGCACGTCGGCTTCGGCGGTGATCACCAGGGCCGGGGGCAGGCCGGCGAGCTGCTCGGTGGTCGCGCGCAGCGGCGAGGCGGTGATCCGGGCGCGGTCGGCGGTGTCGGTCGTGTACTGGTCCGAGAACCACCGCATGGCGTCGCGGCGCAGGAAGTAGCCCTCGGCGAAGGCCTCGTAGGAGGGGGTGTCGAAGGAGGCGTCGGTGACCGGGTAGAGGAGCACCTGCTGCCGCAGGACGACGTCCCCGCGTTCCTTGGCCATGAGGGTGAGGGCGGCGCTCATGTTGCCGCCGACGGAGTCGCCGGCGACGGCGATCCGGCCGGCGTCGAGCCCCTTCGCGGCGCCGTCGCGGACGATCCAGCGGGCCACGGCGTAGTTCTGCTCGATCGCGACGGGGTAGCGGGCCTCGGGCGACAGGTCGTACTCGGGGAAGACGACGGCCGCGCCGGTGCCGGCGGCCAGTTCACGGACCAGCCGGTCGTGGGTGTGGGCGTTGCCGAACACCCAGCCCGCGCCGTGGATGTAGAGGACGACGGGGAGGGGGCCGGCTGCGCCGCGGGGGCGGACGATGCGGGCGCGGACTGAGCCGGTGGGCCCGTCCTCCACGGTGGTCCACTCCTCGTCGGTCTCGGGCAGGGACACGCCTTCGCCGTTCTGGACGGCGTCGACGGCCTTGCGGCCGTCGGCGACGGGGATCTCGTAGAGGAAGGGCGGCAGGGCCGTGGCGTCGGCGAAGGCCTGGGCGGCGGGCTCCAGCACGGGGTCGTGCGGCATGGGGGTGCTCCTTCGGCGGAGGGTGGGCGATGGGGGGTGGGGCGGCGGGGAGGAGCGCCGGGGTGGGGAGCGCGCCGGGGTCGGCGCGGCTCCGGCGCCGGGGACGCGCCGGCGGCCGCTCCCGGGTGGGAGCCGGCCTCCGGCGCGCCCCGGGCGGCGTCCGCTCAGTCCAGGAAGGCGAGTAGGGCGGCGTTCACCTCGTCGGCGTGAGTCCACAGCAGGCCGTGCGGGCCGCCGGGCACGATCGTCAGCGTGGCGCCCTCGATGAGCTGCGCGAGCGGGACCGCGGTGGCGTCGACGGGCAGGATGCGGTCGGCGTCGCCGTGGATGATCAGGGTGGGGACGTCGATGCGCGGCAGGTCCGCGCGGAAGTCGGTCAGCCAGGCCTGGACGCAGTCGAAGGTGCCCTTGGCGGAGGCGCCGACGGCGACGTTCCAACTGGCCCGGACGGCCTGCTCGCTGATGCGCTCCCCGCCCAGTACGTCGGTGTTGTAGAAGTCCGCGAGGAAGGAGGTCATGAACGCGAACCGGTCGGCGGCGATGGCCTCCTCGATCCCCTTGAAGACGCTCCCCTCGACGCCGCCCGGGTGGTCATCGGTCTTGAGCAGGAACGGCGGGACGACGCCGATCACGACGGCCTTCGCGATCCGCTCGGAGCCGTAGGTACCGAGGTAGCGGGTGACCTCGCCGCTGCCCATGGAGAAGCCGACGAGCACGGCGTCGCGCAGGTCGAGCGTGGTGAGGAGGGCGTGCAGGTCGGCGGCGAAGGTGTCGTAGTCGTAGCCGTCCGCCGGCTGGTCGGAGCGGCCGAAGCCGCGCCGGTCGTACGTGATCACGCGGTTGCCGGCGGCGAGCAGGGCGGCGGTCTGCTTCTCCCAGGAGGCGCCGTTGAGGGGCCAGCCGTGGATCAGCACCACGGGGCGGCCGGCGCCGTGGTCCTCGTAGTACAGGCGGAGGGGCGCGCTGTTGCCTTCGGCGACGTCGATGTAGGGCATGGGTGTTCCTTCGGTACGGGTCCGGCCGCCGCTGCGGTGGGGCGGACGGACGGTGGATGGGGCGGTCGGGGCGGGAGGGGAAGCGGGAGGGGAGCGGCCCGTACGCCGTCCCCCTCGTTCAGGGCCGCAGCGCCGGGGTGTCGGCGAGGGTGGCGGCCACGAACCACACCTGCGCCTCGCCGGTGCGGACGACCCCGGACACGAGGAGGTCGGCGGTGCCCTCGTCGCCCTCGGCGGCGACCCGGGCCGCGGCGTCGCGGGCGTCGACGAGGATGCGCTCGTGGGCGTCGAGGAGGCGCGACAGCATGGCGGGCACCGACTCGACGCCGTCCGGCGGGCGGGGGACGGAGGTCAGCTCCGCCACGTGCCGGGGGTCGCCCACTGCGACGCCTCCGAGGGTCTGGACCCGCTCGGCCAGGGCGTCGACGAGTTCGAGCTGCTCGCCCGCGTGCTTGTCGAGCATCAGGTGCAGCGAGTGGAAGGTCGGCCCGTGCACGAGCCAGTGGTGCTTCTTGTAGAGCGAGTAGAGGACCTGGGTGTCCGCGAGGAGTTGGTTGAGGCGCCGGCAGGCGTACGAGCGGGTGTCGTGGGCGAGGCCGAGCGGCAGTGGCCTGAGCGTGCCGAAGGGATGGATCTGCACGCCCTCGTGGTGCAGCGGCGGTCGGCCGCCGGCGAGGAGGGGTGCCTCCGCGGGCGCGGGTGCGGGGTGCATCGGTGGGTCGCTCCGAACGGGGAGGTGGTCGGGTGCGCGCGGGCGCGCGCGGGCGGGGCCGGTACGGCGGGGCGAGGCCGGTACGGCCGCTGTCGTCGCGGTGGGGCGGTCCGGCCGCCCGCCCTGGTCGGGGAAGCGGGCGGCCGGATCCGTCTAGGCGGCGGGCCGGTGCAGGACGAGCCGGGTGAGCAGTCCGCTGCCGACGCCCGCGGCGAGCACGGGGACCGTCCACCACAGCGGGTACGGCGCCAGGCCGAGCAGCCGGTCGAGGGACCAGGCGCCGGGACCGGTGGCGGCCAGCGCGGCGGCGGCGCCGATCAGGACCAGGGGGTATTCGTAACCGTCGTTCTGCACCCACAGCCCGTTGGGCCGCTTCACGGTGAGGGCGACGGTCATGACCCCGATGGCCCCGGTCGCGGCGAGCGGCGTCAGCAGGCCGGCGGCCAGCAGCAGCCCCGAGCCGATCTGGCCGCCGCCCGCCGCGAGTGCGGTGAGGGCACCGCCGCGGAACCCGTCGGCACGGAACTCCTCGGCTCCGCCCGCCAGGCCCCGGCCGCCGAGGTGCGTGCTGATCTTCTGCACTCCGTGGCCCGCGATGAGCAGGCCGACGAGCAGGCGCAGGACCAGGAGGCCGGTGTCCAAGGAGGTCAGCCGGCGGCGTGCGCGCCGAGGATGCTCTGCGCGTACACGACGCCGAGGCCGTAGGCGCCCGCGTGCTCCTTCACGATCTCCATGACCGCGCCGTAGGTCTCCTGGCGGGCCCAGTCGCGCTGGAGCTCCAGCAGCACCTGCACCCACGTCACCGGGACGGCTCCGGCGGCCGTCATGCGGGCGATGGCGTGCTCGTGGGCGGCCGGGGTGACGCCACCGGAAGCGTCGGTGACCACGTACACCTCGTAGCCCTGCGCCAGCGCGGACAGGGCGGGCAGCACCAGGCAGACCTCGGTCCACAGGCCGGACAGGACGATCTTCTTGCGGCCGGTGGCCTTGACCGCCTCGACCAGGGCCTCGTCCTCCCAGGCGTTCATGCTGGTGCGGTCGATCGGCTTCTGGTCGGGGAAGACGGCGGCCAGCTGCGGCAGCAGCGGGCCGGAGAAGGACTCGGCGGCCACGGTGGTCAGGACCGCCGGAACGTCGAAGGCACGGGCCGCCTTGGCCAGACCCACCGTGCTGTTGATGATGGCGGCACGGTCGCCGCTGCCGGTGCCGAAGAACATCTGCGGCTGGTGGTCGACGAAGAGCATCACTGCGTTGTCGGGAGTGAGGAGGTCTGCGCTCGGGGCGGCCTGCACCTGGGTGACGTCGAACATGGGGGTCCCCTCTGATGGGTGTGGAATGTCAGTCGGAATACGTGGGCAAGTGCCCGCCGCGCGGTCCCGCGCGCCCGGCACACCCCGAACGTACGGCCGCCGGAACAGGCCGAGTTGACCCTGCGTGCCCGACGACTGTCCCCCGAGCGCCAAGGACTCGACGGCCGCTGATGGTGTCGACCGTGCACGCGGGGACGTGCGTCCGCCCCCGCCCGTGGGAGACCATCGTGTGGGAGCGGACGCCGCGGTGCGGCTTTCGGTGAGCCGCGCCCGATGAGCCTCGAACTCCCATCGCCCTGCTCGTAGGGGTGGCACACCTCTACTACTAGGGAAGTGTCCGGCCGATCACGTGCGGAGCGCGGCGGGTTCAGGGACCGGAGGACAGGGCGGTGAGCACGCGGTCCGGGGTGAGGGGCAGGGTCCGGATCCGGCGGCCGGTCGCCCGGGCCACGGCATTGCCGACCGCCGCGGCCGTGCCGACGATACCGATCTCGCCGATGCCCTTGCTCCCCATCGGGTTGAGGTGCTTGTCGTGTTCGTCGAGCCAGGTGACCTGGACGTCCGGTACGTCCGCGTGCACGGGTACGTGGTACGAGGCCAGGTCGACGGCCGCGAAGTCCCCGAACCCGGGGTCGAGGGCACTGCCCTCCGTCAGGGCCATGCCCAGCCCCATCACCATCCCCCCGACGAGCTGGGAGCGCGCGGTGTCGGGGTTGAGGATCCGCCCGGCGGCGAACACGCCGAGCATCCGGGCCACCCGTACCTCACCGGTCACCGTGTCCACCCGGACCTCGGCGAACTGCGCCCCGAAGGCGTGCCGTGCGTAGGGCGACCGCTGCTTCGCCGACGCCGTGGTGTCCGCGGAGACCGTCAGCCCGCCGTCCGGGACGGCACCGCCGTGGCGTGCCACCGTCGCGGCCAGGGCCACGCACGCGTCGTGCACGGCCCATCCCCAGGAACCCGTCCCCGAGGAGCCCCCGGCCAGCGAGGCGGCGGGCAGTCCCGTGTGCCCGATCGCCACGGCGACCCGGTCCGGCGCCACGCCGAGGGTCTCGGCGGCGATGTCACCCAGCACGGTCCGCGCGCCCGTGCCGATGTCCGTGGCGTTGACCTCGACCAGATAGGTGCCGTCGGCCCGGGCATGGGCCCTCGCCGACGACGCGGCGGCCCACACCGGGTACGTCGATGCGGCGACGCCCGCTCCGATGAGCAAGCTGCCGTCCCGCCGGGGCGCCCGGCAGGCGGGCCACCCGAACCGGGCGGCCCCCGCCCGGAGGCACTCCACGAGGCCCCGGCTGCTGAACGGGCGGCCGCTGTCGGGTTCGGACCGGGGTTCGTTTCGGATGCGCAGTGCGACGGGGTCCATCCCCAGGGCGTCCGCGAGTTCGTCCATGGCCGACTCCAGCGCGTACATGCCCGGTGCCTCTCCGGGGGCCCGCATCCAGGACGGGGTGGGCACGTCCAGCGGTACGACCTCGTGCGCCGTGAGGAGCGCCGGCGCGGCGTACATGACGCGGGCGGGGACGGCGGCCTGCTCGACGAACTCGCGCACCCGGGAGGTGTAGGTGGTGACCTCGTGGGCCACTGCCGAGAGGGTGCCGTCCTCGCGAGCCCCCAGCCGCACCCGGTGCAGCGTGGCCGCCCGGTGCCCGACCATCGCGGCCATGTGCCGGCGGGGTAGCGCCAGTTTGACGGGGCGCCCGGTGCGCAAGGAGGCCATCACGGCGAGCACCACGTGCGGCCGGGGGGTGCCCTTGGCGCCGAAACCGCCTCCGACGTGACCGGAGTCGACGGTGATGCGCTCTTCGGGCAGCTCGAAGAGGGAGGCGAGGACGGTGCGGACCATGGTCGACCCCTGGCTGGAGTCGTACACGGTGAGGTGCTCCGCGTCCGGGTCCCAGTGGGCGGTCGCGGCGTGCGGTTCCATGGGATGGTTGTGCAGCGGCGGAACCGTGTACCGGCAGTCGACGCGGGCGGGGGCCGCACGGAGGGCGGCGGTGACGTCGCCCGTCGACCGGACGGCCGGATATCCGCCGTTCACCTGGTCCGGCGTGTACGCAGCCGGGTGCCCCTCGCGCAGCGTGACGTCGAAGCCGGTGGTCTCGTACCCGATGCGGACGGCTTCCGCGGAGGCCTGGGCCGCCTCGGGCTCCTCGGCGACGGCCAGGGCCACGTACCAGCCGCGGTGCGGCACCTGCGGTCCTTGGAGCACCCGTAGCGTCGGGTCGTCGGCGGCTCCCAGCCGCGGCGCGTCGAAGGGGGTGAGGACGGCGACGGCGCCCCGCACGGCGAGGGCTGCGGCGGTATCGACGGTCCGCACCCGGCCCGGGCCGACGGTGGCGGGGACAGGGCAGGCGTAGAGGCAGCCGGGCGGCGTGTGGTCGGCCGCGTAGCGGGCGCGGCCGGTGACCTTCTCGGGCCCCTCACGCCGGACGACGGGGCGCCCCGGCGCGGTGGCCTGCCTGGTGGCCTGCCCGGTGGCGGCGAATTCCGCTTTCATGGTCGCTCCCGTCGCTGCTGTCGCTCCCATTGCTCCCGTCGCGCCGACGTCGACCGACCGGTGGCGCATCACGGCCCGCCGATCAGGTGGCCCGGGCGGAGGCGGAGGCCGAGACGAGGCCGTCGAGCACCTCGCAGGCCAGGTTGCGGGCCAGCTCCACCTTGAACGCGTTGTCGGGTCGTGGACGTGCTCTGCCCAGCTCGGCCTCCACGGCGGTGCGCAGGACGCCCGGAGCGGGTTCCTCGCCCAGCAGGAGCTCTTCCGCCGTGCGGGCACGCCAGGGGCGGTGGGCGAGCCCGCCGAAGGCCAGCGCCACGCGCCGCACGCGGCCGTCCGACAGCTCCAGGACCGCGGCGGCCGAGACCAGGGCGAAGGCGTACGAGGCGCGGTCGCGCACCTTGCGGTACCGCGACGGCACGCCGAAGGCCCCGGCCGGCAGCAGGACGGCGGTCAGGAGCTCACCCGGCTCCAGCAGGGTGTCCCGCTCCGGCCGGTCGTCGGGCAGCCGGATGAAGTCGCCGACGGGCACGGTCCGGTTTCCGCGGTCCGCGGGACCGAGGAGTTCCACCTCGGCGTCGAGGGCGGCCAGTGCCACGGCGAGGTCGGAGGGGTGGGTGGCGATGCAGGACGGGGAGTGGCCGAGGACGGCGTGGTCCCGGGTGATGCCGTCGAGGGCGCCGCAGCCGCTGCCGGGGCGGCGTTTGTTGCAGGGTTTGGCGGTGTCCTGGAAGTAGGGGCAGCGCGTGCGCTGGAGGAGGTTGCCGCCGGTGGTCGCCATGTTGCGTATCTGGGCGGAGGCCCCGGACGCCAGCGCCTGGACCACGACGGGGCACCTGCCGACGAGCGGGTGCGCGGCCAGGTCGGCGTTGCGGACGCCGGCGCCGATCCGCACCCCGCCGTCCTCCGTGCGCGTCACGCTGTTGTCGAGGAGCCGGCTCACGTCCACGACGGTGTCCGGCTCGGCCACGCCCAGCTTCATCAGATCCACGAGGTTGGTACCGCCGGCCAGGTAGGCGGAGCCCGGCCTGCCGCCGTGCGCCTCGACCGCCCCCGCGAGATCGGCGGGGCGCACGTACGCGAACTCCTTCATGCGATCACGTCCTGGACGGCGTCGATGATTCGGGGATAGGCACCACAGCGGCACAGGTTGCCGCTCATGCGCTCGGCGATCTCGGCGCGGTCCCACCGCGACGGTTCCCGGGTGTCTCCGCCGTCCCGGGCACCTTCGGACAGCATGCCGACGGCCGAGCACAGCTGTCCCGGAGTGCAGTACCCGCACTGGAGGGCGTCCCGCGCCAGGAACGCCTCCTGCAGGGGGTGGAGACGCCCGTCGACGGCCAGTCCCTCGACGGTCGTCACCTCCGCCCCGTCCACGGCGGCAGCGAGCACCAGGCAGCTGTCGACGCGCCTGCCGTCCACCAGGACCGTGCACGCCCCGCACTGCCCGTGATCACAGCCCTTCTTCGCCCCGGTGAGCCCGAGGTGCTCACGGAGGGCGTCGAGCAGCGTCACCCTGTGGTCCAGGTGCAAGGTGTGCGTCTCGCCGTTGACGTGGAGCACCACGTCCGAGGCGAAGCCGTCGCAGCCGTCGCGGCCGTCCATGCCCTACCACCGGTCCCGGCCGTCGCTGCCGGTCCTGGGCCGGGCCACGAAAAGGAGCGCAACCATCCGTATCCACCTCCGGCGCCGCGTCTGCCCACCCCGCCGCCGTCCATGCACACGGGATCCTCCTCGGCCGCACGCACGACGCCACCGGGAGCCGGGGAGCCGCATACTTCCAGCCCGAAACTCCGGGCCGAGCACCGAACAGTGCTGGTCGACCGACCGACCGGCCTCGACCGGGGCCATGCCGTGGTCGGGGGTACGTGGGCCGTCCAGTCGCCCACCTGCACTGCCCGGCCCGGCCCGAAGATGCTACGGATCACCGGCCCCTCCCCCGGCGAGGCCACGATCGACGCCCGGGACGCGTTCGTCATCGCCGGAGCCCGCGCGATGCGGCGCGGCTTGCTGACCCGGATCCGCCCACCGCTGGAACGAGTGCCGGGGCCTCGGTTGCGGCACCCGGCCGTCCTCATCCTGCTGCACCGGGGCGGCAGCGCTGAACCGTACGGTAGCGGGCGCAGTGACCCGTAACCGAGGGACCCATACCCGGCGAACGTCGTGATGGCCCGCTCGGCGCGCCGGTGGTCCGCCCGCAGGTGGAACCGGGCTCGTGCCCGGCCCCGTGAAGCAGCCGCTCGACGGCGCCACCCGACCGGGGCGGCGCCTGCCAGCGGCCGCCAGCGGCTTCGTCCGCCAACAGGGGCTACGGCCTGGAGCAGAGGCACCCGACGCCTGACCGACGCTGCTCGCCGGGCAATCCTCGGGAACCGGCCCGGCACCCGCTCCGAGGCGGACATCATCGGGGCATGCCCGTGCTCCTCGCGCAAAGCGACCTCGCCATGTCGAACGACTTCGCGGCCATCGTCTCCGCCACGATGGCCGCCCTCCTTCTCCTGCTGATCGCAGAGTTCCAAGCGGGCGTTCGCAGCAACGCCTCCGTGGCACGTTCCCTGGCGGAGGAGTACGCCGACACCATACGAGCCAGCTTCTTCGAGTTCTGCTCGGGGACGGAGCTACCGCCTGAGGACAAGAAGCGCGTCGAGCGAGAGCTTGAGCGCTACCAGCGACTGCGTCGTGTAGCCCAGCGTCATGTCGTCTGGCAGTACGGCTTCGTCGTCGCAGGATGCTGGCTGGTCTTCGGACTGGCACGGGTGATCACCTGGGCGCCACACGCCGAGGCCGACCTGGAAAAGGGCACCGACGTCGCACTGACGGCCCTGTCCGCGATCGCCATCGGCTTCCTCCTGCTCGTGCTGGGTTTCGTCACGCGCTTCCTCAACGCCTACCAGTTCTCGACGCTGCAGGAGGGGATCAGGCTTGCCGAGCGGTACGGGATCCCGGATGAGAACGACGTGCGGTCCCTCTATCGAGCCTGGGAGAAGTCCAGGAACGAACGACCGTCGCTGACGGGCCTACTCTCCTTGGCGACGGCACACTTGGACATCACCCGAATTTTCCGAGGCCGGTAGACCGGATACGGACGGCCCGGAGCCGCCGTGTCGGCGATGGACGACGCCGGGCCGTCCGACGGCGCTCGGTCGGCTGAGGGCCCTGTCTGCCGGATGTGCGGGGGCCTCAGCCACGGGACGTACGTGTGCAGGTCGGTGAGCAGCGCGAGGAGTTGCTCCAATGACACCGGCTGCTCCTGCGGGCCTGACCAGTACGTCATCAGCGTCTCCACGCACGGGATGACGAATCCGAGGTCCTCCTCGGGGACCCCGAAGGCGTGTACGGCGGAGCGTACGGGGGTTCGGCGGCCAGGGCGGGGACGGCGTCGACTTCGGTGGCCCCGGCCGGGACGGAGGCGATCAGGTCGGCCGCGGCCTCCTGGATGACCTGGCCGTAGTGCTCGTGATGCGCAGCAAGGGTATGGAGCGGATTCCCGGCAACACAACGAGCGTCCGGGTGGATGGCCGGTTTCCGTGAATCTGTTGGAATATGCCGCGTGCAAGGGGTGTCGGGAGCAGGGCTGGTCCGGCATCCTCGGCCAACGGTCCGCAGCGTTGCGCGCGCCGCTCCGGTTCGGCCCAAATGGCCCGTTTCTTGCGCAAGGGTATGGTTCTGGGTGACGCTCAGGGCCGTCGCGTGCGAACGCCGGCCGGGAGACGGACACGTCGAGGAGCGCGGCAAGGCGGCAGCCGCGGGCAGGACGGGACGGGCGCGAGCGTGGGGCTGGAGACGGATGGCTCGCGGCTCGCGTGGCCCCTAACCCAGGACGAGGTCTCCCAGCTGCTCCAGCCAGTACCTCAGCCGGTGCCACCGGCTGCAGAACCGTTTCGGACGCCCCCACCGGCGGGTGACGAGCTGCCGCTGGCAGTCCTTGCACCGCTCGACCCGCGGCTGTCGTTCCCCCATGGCCACGACTCTAGCCGAGCAGTGACGCCGAGCGCCGAACTGCCCCGGACGGCCGAGTCCCGCAGCGCGGTCCGGCGGCCGACCGTGCCCGGCAGGTCCGCGGCCAGTCGGGCGAGCCGGTCCCCTACCAGACCGATCAACGCCACCCGCACTCACAGGACGCCGCCCCCCGGCGGCGTACCGTGCGCTGCCCCGGAGCCTTGTGCCGCCGTCCGGCTGCGGTCGTTTGCGGGCATTGCGTCAGGGCGGTCGCGGGATGACCGGACTCGCCGTGGAGGCAGAAGTGACGTGTGGGCGTCGCACGACCCTCGCACGGCCCTTCCCTGCGCCGCACTCAGCGCCGCTGCGGCCCGCACCCGGCGAAGCATCTGATCGGCGGCTACATCCCGGCCGTGCAGCCATAGGGCACGAGTTCAGCGGCGAGGTCGGCGAGGTCGGCGAGACGGGCTCCCGGTGCGCCGCCACCAGGTGGTCGTCGTCCGGTCCCCTCGTGACGCGAACCCGCGCCGCTACCGCACCGCGCCCCCGACCGGTGGCCCTGTGCGACCACACCGACTGCTACGACCAGTACGTACGCACCGTCATCCACCCCGGGGCGTGACCGTGCCCCGCAGACTGCCTCGGCGGAAAGGAGCGCCGCCATGAGCGCTCACACCCGGACCCACGCGCGAGCCACGTCGCGGCCCCCGGTACAGCTCGCTGCTCTCGTGGTGGGAGCGGTCTTCCTCCTGGTCGGGGTCCTCGGTTTCGTCCCCGGCATCACGACGGCCCACGACCCCCTGCGGTTCGCCGAGCACCACTCGGAGGCCGAGCTGCTGGGCGTCTTCCAGGTCCCGGTCTTGCACAACATCGTCCACCTGTGTTCGGCATCGCCGGCATCGCCACGGCCCGCGCCGCCTCCAGCGCACGCGCCTACCTCATCGGCGGCGGCATCGTCTACCTGATGCTGTGGATCTACGGCCTGATCATCGACCACGACAGCGCCGCCAACTTCGTCCCGATCAACGCGGCGGACAACTGGCTGCACTTCGCCCTCGGTGTCGGGATGATCGCCCTCGGCGCCCTGCTCGCCCGCCGCCCGGCGCTGCGCCCGTAACGGCAGGACGTGGCACAGGATCCCGGGTCGCGGGCGACGCCACCGGAAACCTGCACTGCCCGTGCCCGCAATGCGCCGGATGGTCCTCCCGGTTGCCGGCCGGGCAGGCCCCGTCTCGGCGCCGACCGGCTCACGTGCCCGGTGGGGCCGCCGCCCTGCGCACCGCCGTCCCCGACCTCCCCGACGACCCCTCAGACGCGCAGCTCGCCGCATGGATGGAGAGCGCCGAGCTCATCGCCGACGATGACTTCCGCACCCGCCTGGCCCCCGCCGCACCAGTGCCCCTCGACCAGCCGCTGGGCCACCGCCGTGCCCGCGGCCGCCGGGGCAGCGGTGCTCGCTACTCGCTGTCCCTCCGAGGTGGCATTCGGTGGCCGCGATGACCACGGGTGGGGTGGCGGGTGGCCCGCGGGTTGTGGGGTATGCGCCTGAGGACGCTCCCCCAGGGCGAGGAAGGAGAGGAAGGCAATGAGCGCCGTTGGACGCAGCCCAGGCCTCGGCAGCGACGAGAGGGTGGGCGAGCTCGTCACGCGAGCGTCGCAGCAGATCTCGGACCTGGTCCGTGAAGAGATGCAGCTGGCCCGGGCGGAGATGACCCAGAAGGGCAAACGCTTCGGCGTGGGCGGCGGCCTATTCGGCGGAGCCGGCCTCGTCGGCGTCCTGGCCGCCCAGGCCTTGGTCGCCGGCGGGATCGCAGGCCTCGCCCTGCTCCTGCCGGTCTGGGTCTCGGCCCTGGTCATCGCCGCCCTGCTCGCGGCGGTGGCCGCCGTGCTGGCCGCAGCAGGCAAGAAGCAGGTCGCCAGGGCCGGCAGTCCGGCGCCCGCGCAGACCATCGACAGCGTCAAGGCCGACGTGGCCGAGATCAAGGAGAAAGCACAGCGATGAGCCATCAGTTTCAGGGCGACGAATCCGCACCGACTCCTGACCAGCTGCGCGAGCAGGTCGAGCACACGCGCGAAGAGCTCGGCCAGACCGTGGAGGCGCTGGCGGCGAAGGCCGACGTCAAGGAGCAGGCCAAGGAAAAGGCAGCTGAGATCAAAGAGCAGGCGGCCGAGAAGGCCGCACACATGAGCGACCAGCTCCGGGAAAAGGCAGCGCACGCCGCCGAGCTGGTCAAGGACAAGACCCCCGACCCGGTCCTCGACAAGGCAGCCCACGTCGCGGCTCAGGTACGCGACGGTGCCGCCCGGGCCGGGCACCTCGCTGCCGCGAAGGCCCCCGAGGGGGTACGCGAGAAGGCCGGGACGGCCTCGGCCGTGATGCGGGCCAATCGCACCCCGCTGCTCGTCGGCGCCGCGGCGCTCGTGATCGTCCTGCTCCTGCGGCGCAGCCGGAGGTGCACGTGAAGGCATCGAAGATCGCCTACAAGCCCGTCGGGATGGCATTCGGTGCCGTCAGCGGTCTGGTGGCCGGCGCGGCCTTCAAGCAGGCATGGAAGATCATCGGCCACGAAGACGACGCCCCTGATGCCACCGACG
>NZ_JBHWJJ010000172.1:0-15187 GCF_042732005.1 Streptomyces sp. NPDC059851
CGCCGCTGACCACTCTCGTCAGGCTGGCGAAACTGCGCTGGCGGATCGAGCACGACTACCGCGAGATGAAGCAGGCCCTGGGACTTGCCCACTTCGAAGGCCGCACCTGGAGGGGCTGGCACCACCACGTCACCCTCGTCTCCGCCGCCCACGCGTTCTGCACCCTGCAGCGACTGACCCGATCCCCAAAAGACACGGCGCCGGCCTGACCCTCTACCAAGTCATCCGCACACTTCAGATCCTCCTGGCCACCTGGGCCGGCGCCTGCCCCACCTGTCACCGCGACATACCCACCCGCGAACCAACCTGACCAAGCACTACTAGCGGTGGCGGGACTCGGCCTCGTCGGCGAGGGCGGTGAGGTCCGCGATGGACATCGAGCCCGGAGCGATCCCCTCGCGGGCGAAGATGTTCGCTGCGTGCTGCAGCACCTCGTTGACCGGGGTGGGCACCCCGTGCAGGCGACCCAGCAGGCAGACCTCCCCGTTGAGGTAGTCGGCCTCGATCGACCCGGTCCGGCGGTGCAGGCTCTGCCAGGACGACCCGCCCCGCGGCACCGCCGGCTGTACGGCCCGGCCGTCCCAGGCCGCGGCCCCGTCCGCCTCCGACACGTACGCGATCCCCGCCGCCGCGAGGACGGCCGCGCCCTCGCGGCGGGCCCGCAGGAACAGCTCCGCCTTGGCCGGGTGGGGCTCGGGCCCGGTGGTGGCCTGGACGGCGTTGCCGAGGTTGCCGAGGAGCTTCGCGTACTTCCACCGCATCACGTCTTCGACCACCGGTGCGTCGAAGCCGGCCTCCTCCAGGTCGGCGGCGATCCGCCGGGCCCGCGCGTCCGCGCCGCCGGCGGCCAGGCCGATGTGCAGGATGCCGGTCCGGGGCGCGCCCAGGGCGCTCACCACGCCCGGCTCCAGGAACGTGGCAGGCAACCACACGCAGACCCCGTACGCGCGTGCGAAGCGGCGGAGGGCGAGGCGCTGGCTCTCGACGCCGTTCTGCGCGCACAGGACCGGCAGCCGCTGGGCCGCCGTCCCGCCGCCCGCCACCTCGGCGGCGCCCCACAGGTCGAGCGCGGCGATCGCGTCCTGCGTCTTCACGGCCAGCAGCAGGACGTCGTCCGGCCGCAGTTCGCCGAGCTCCGCCGGGCCTTCCACCACGGGCAGCCGGTGCACCCGGGTCCCGTCGGCCGTGGTGAGCCGCAGCCCGTTCTCCCGCAGGGCCCGGGCGTGCGTGCCCCGCGCGGCGAGAACGACCTCGTTGCCCGCCTCGGCGAGCCGCCCGCCGATGGTCGCGCCGATCGCTCCGGCGCCGATGATGATGTAGCGCATGTGCGGAGCCTGACACATCCGGTGGTCCGCGTCGGCGCCGGGGCACGGTGGACCACGGGTCCGCCCGGCGGCAGTCGACCGTCTTCCGCCCCGGGGACGGGAAGTACTCGACGCGCTCGCGACGGGGCGCGGCCGTAGGCTGGAAGTGCACGCACGGAGTGGGGAGCCCCTGCCGGTGTGTCACCGCGGGGCGATCCGGCGGGCATCTCACGCCCGGAACTCCCTGTTCGAAGGGAGCCTTCGATGGCTGCCACGAAGCGCACGTCCGCCCGGCCGACTCCGTCGGCCAAGGAGACGGACGCACTGATCACCTCGCTCAAGCACTTCATCCGTACCCGCGGGTCGAGTTACCTGAGCGACCCGAACGTGTCCTCGATCGGCATCGGCTACAAGGAGAAGAACGGCAAGCGGAGCAAGGAGCTGGCCCTGCAGTTCACGGTAGACCGGAAGGTCGAGCCGGAAGGCCTCGGCCTCCTGCGCAGCGTGGAGATACCCGCGTTCATCGAGGTCGACGGGGTCAGGGTGCCGACGGACGTCGTCCAGCGCAGCTACGCGCCGCACTTCCTGGTCGTGGCCGAGGGGGAGACCCCGGACCGGCAGAAGCGCATCGACCCGGTGCGCCCCGGGGTGAGCGTCAGCAACGTCAACCTGTCCGCGGGCACCCTCGGCTGCATCGTCTTCGACCGGAACGACGGCTCGACCTGTGTCCTGAGCAACTGGCACGTCCTCAACGGCCGCACGGGCGTGCGGGGGGACCACGTGGTCCAGCCGGGCGCCAAGGACGACAGTCGTACCGCCATCAACCATCTGGGCAAGCTGGTGCGCGCCCACTTGGGCGTCGCCGGCGACTGCGCCGTGTCCACGGTCACGGACCGCGACTGCGATCCGAGCATCCTGAACCTCGACGTGGCCCCGGCCAGGCTGGGCGAGCCGCAGATCGACGACAAGGTCGTCAAGTGCGGCCGCACCACCGGGGTCACCCACGGCGTGGTGACCCGCCCCTTCGCCAAGGTGAGCATCGACTACGGCACGGGCGTGGGCATCAAGGAGATCGAGTGCTTCGAGATCGGCCCCGACCCCAACAACCCGGCGGCCGACGGCGAGATCAGCGAGCGGGGTGACTCGGGGTCGGCGTGGATGTTCAAGACGCGCGCCGGACGGCCGAGCGACGTCCTCGCGGGACTGCACTTCGGCGGCGAGTCCGAGGCCGATCCCGAGGAACGGGCGCTGGCCTGCTTCCCGCGGGCGGTGTTCGACGAGCTGAAGATCACCCTGCAGCCACCGGCCCCCGAGGCGGGGCCCGTCGGGGGCTACGACGCGGCCTTCCTCTCGGTGCCGATAGCCCCGCCGAAGCTGAACCCGTCCATCAAGGACGACGCGGTCCAGCTCGACGGATCCGAGGTCATCCCCTACACGCACTTCTCGCTGGCGTTGAGCTCCAGCCGCCGGTTCGCGATCTGGGTGGCCTGGAACATCGACGGCGCCAACCTGAAGAGGATCGACCGCAAGGGCGTCAAGTTCAAGACGGACCCGCGCCTGCCGCGCACGGCGCAGGTCGACAACGACCTGTACAAGGGCGGCGACCGGAACCGGCTCGACCGGGGCCACATCGCCCGCCGCGCCGATCTGGTGTGGGGGCCGCTGGCCGAGGCGGACAAGGCCAACCGGGACTCGTTCTTCTACACGAACATCACCCCGCAGATGGACGACTTCAACCAGAGCACCCGCAACGGGATCTGGGGGCACCTGGAGGACGCGGTCTTCGAGGAGGTCGAGGTCGACGGGCTGCGGGTGAGCGTGTTCGGCGGCCCGGTCTTCCAGGAGGACGACCGCGAGTTCCGGGGCGTTCTGATACCCCGGGAGTTCTGGAAGGTGCTGGTGTTCTCCGAGAACGACACCCTGAAGTGCAAGGCGTTCTTGCTGACCCAGAACCTGGTGCTGACCGAGGCCCTGGACCTGGACGAGTTCCGCGTGTTCCAGGTGAAGCTCAGTGAGATCCAGGCACGCACCCGTATCCGGTTCGCCGCGGCGATGGCCGACGCGGACACCCTGGCCGTCCCCAGGGCCGTCGAAGACCGCGCCCCGCTGGAGCGCCTGTCCGACATCGACTGGAGCTAGCGGGTCATTCCGGCTCGGTCCGGCGGGTCATCTCGACGAGCTTGACCACCGTGTTCCAGTTCCGGGTGGTGGCGTCGATGCCCTTGAACACCGCAGGTCGGAGCAGGGCCTCGGCCAGCTTGGACCGGCCGAGCCCCTCGGGTGCGTACAGGTAGACGACCCGCTCGCCCACCGTGAACTCCTCCGGCAGGAAGGCGTTCCGGTCGATCGCGGCGAACCGTGATGCGTCGGGCTGCTCCGACAGGAAGGTGGCGTGCAGCTGCTTCCCCTCCACCTGGTCGGCGGGGTACGGGCAGCCCTCCTGCACGGCCCGGAGGAAGGCCCCGTCGACGACCAGGCAGGCGACGGGGAACCCGAACCGCGCCTCGACGGCCCGCTCGATCTCGGCGGCGAGCGCGGCGGGATCGGCGTCCGCGCCGGCGAACACGGCATTGCCGCTCTGCAGGTAGGTGCGGACGTCCTCGTACCCGAGGCCTTCGAGCACCTCGCGCAGCTCGGCCATCGGAACCTTCTTCTTCCCGCCGACGTTGATGCCGCGCAGCAGGGCCGCGTATGTGGTCATGCCCGAACCATAGCCTCGATGAGGTCCGCGGCCCGCTGCGTCCCGCCTTCGCGGGCCGTCTCCGCCTTGATCTCCGCCGCGCGCCGGGCGACTTCGGGGTCGGCGACGAGGGCTTCCACGGCCTCCCGCAGCGTACGGGCGTCCGCTTCCTCCAGGGGAACGTGTCGGGCGACTCCCAGCGCCTGCAGCACGTCCGCGTTGCCGAACTGGTCGACGGCCTGCGGTACGGCGACCATCGGCGTGCCGGTGGCCAGTCCCTCCTGGCTGCCGCCGGCCCCGGCGTGCGTGATGAAGGCATCGGCCTTGCGCAGCACGTCCAGTTGCGGAACCCACCGGTGCACCTCGACGTTCTGCGGCACCTCTCCCAGTTCCTCGACGTCCGTGAACCGGCCGATCTGCAGGACGACGTGCCAGCCGGGGACTGCGCCGAAGGCCTCGATGCACGCCCGGTAGAAGGCCGGCTGCTTGGTGAAGGTGGACCCGAGCGACACGAGCAGCACCTTCTGCGCCCCGGCCGGCCGCTCCCACACCCCCTGGGCGCCGCGGTCGCCCTGGCAGGCGCCGACGAAGGTGTGCACGGCCGGGTCGACCCGGTCGGCGTGCGGCTGCAGGGCGCGCGGGATCAGCACGATGCTGCGCCGCGGACGGCCGACGAACCGGTCGGGGTCCTCGTCGATCCCGTTCTCGGCGAGCCAGGCGGAGAAGCGTGCGTAGTACGCGCGCCCGCGCTCGGAGGCGCGCAGTCGGGCGGTCATCGGTGCGGCGACCTCCTCCTCGTACCCCTCCCAGGCCACGAGGTTCGGCGACAGTGACACCGCGGGCACGCCCCATCGGCGGGCCAGCACGGGCGCCGGGTAGGCGGTGATGTCGTGCAGCACGAGGTCGGGTTCGTCCCCCTCGAAGGCGGCGGCGAGCTGCGGAAGGGCCTGCACGGCGTCGTCGAGGAAGGGTTCGACGTGGTCGATGAGCTCGGTGCCCCATGCCTCGGGCTCGTCATCGGTGGGCAGGGTCGAGGTCCAGATCACCGGTGTGGCGCCGGCCTCCGCGACCTTCTCGGCGAAGGAGGCCGGGATGGCGTAGCTGACCCGGTGCCCGCGGGCGACGAGCTCGCGGATCACCTCGATGCTGGGGTTCACGTGCCCGTGGGCGGCGATCGAGAACATGGCGATGTGTGAGGGCTTCGCTGAGGTCATGACGAGAACCATAACGAGACGAGACGTCTCGTGCAACCAAGTGGCGCGGCCGACCGCTGCGGCCGATGCGAAACTGGGCGCCACGCGGGGATTTCAACGGAAGAGGGAGTGCGGGGGCGTATGGACGAGGCGCGGGCCGGGAACGTGCTGGCGGCCGCGGGGTTCGACGCGGAGGGCGCCGTGCTGCTCGCCCTGGGGGAGAACGCGGTCTTCGGCGCCGGCGGGCTCGTCGTCAAGGTCGGCCGGGAGGCGGCCCTGCTGGAGCGGGCCGAGCGGGAGCTCGCCGTGGCGCTCTGGCTGGAGCGGGCCGGGATCCCGGCGGTGCGGGCCGCGGAGCCGAAGCCGCGACTGGTGGAAGGCCACCCGGTGACGGTGTGGCACCGGCTGCCGGACGCGGTCCGACCGGCCGGTCCCGAGGACCTTGCGGTGCTGCTCCGCAGCATCCACGCCCTGCCGGCGCCGCCGTTCGGCCTGCCCCCGCGCGACCTGCTGGGCGGGGTCGAGCGGTGGCTACGGCTGGCCGGCGACGCCGTCGACCCGGCGGACGCGGCGTACCTGCGGGTCCGGCGCGACGGCTACGCCGGCCAGGTGGCCGCGCTCACCCCGCACCTCCCGCCTGGCCCGATCCACGGCGACGCACTGCCCCGCAACGTGCACGTCGGCCCCGACGGGCCCGTCCTGGTGGACCTGGAGACGGTGTCGTCGGACCTGCGGGAGCACGACCTGGTCGTCATGGCCCTGGCCCGGGACCGCTACGGTCTGCCCGCCGCGTCGTACGACGCGTTCGCGACCGCCTACGGGTGGGACGTGCGCGACTGGGAGGGCTGCGCGGTCCTGCGCGGCGCCCGGGAGACCGCGAGCTGCGCCTGGGTCGCCCAGCACGCCCCCGCCAACCCGCGGGCCGGCGCCGAGTTCCGGCGCCGGGTCGCGTCCCTCCGGGAGGGCGACACGGAAATGCGCTGGCACGCCTTCTGACGGTGCGGTACCAAGGTCCCCGTATGCACACGCTCCACCTCATCCGTCACCAGGTCCGCCTCGGCCCGGCCGCGTTCACGGTGTTCCGTCCGGCGCGCCCGCCGGCGCGGGCCCTGCTGCGGGACGACGACTGGTTCCTGAACGCCTGGTTCGACCAGGAGGCCGCGGAGCTCACCGCCGGCCTGTGGTCCCTCGCGGCGACTTCACCCCGCTCCCTGGTACACCTCCCGATCCGCGCCGGCGCCGCGGCCGGCGGCGGCACGCCCGGGCGGCCGCTGGACCTGGTCCTGCTGCACCACTCCCTGCAGTTCGCCCCGTCGCGCTGGAAGGAACTCCGAGGCCGCCTCGGCCCCGGCCGACCGCACACCGTGGACCTCCGACGTGCGCGGACCGGCCGCCCGGACAGGATGGACCGCCACGACTGGGCGCGCCGGGAGGTGTTCCACCAGCACGTCCACAGCGACACCCTGTTCCTGACCGGCAGCACCCGCACCTTCCGCAGGACCGCCGACCTCTTCGCCGACATCGCCCGCAACGGCCCCGCTGGGGCCGCCGGGGCCGCCGCCTTCCCGGACGGCCACTACTGCCGGCGCCTGTACTGCGGGCCGCGCGCCCGCGACCTGCACATCGAGTACAGCGCCGCCGCCTGACACCACGGGGAGCCGCAGCCCCGCCCCGGCAGTGCCCGCGCCGGCCCCGGTCAGCGGCTCCGCGGAATGACCGGCCAGGACGGCTCGACGACGGCCGCGGGGTCCGTGGTCCGGCGCAGGTAGGCCTGGAGGGAGGCCGACTGGGCGGCCGCCGCGCTGACCTGGAGGTCGTGGAGGTCGGTCAGGGACATCGTCGCCACGGGCCGGTGCCTTTCGCCCAGGCGCCGGACCACACGGGCGGCCGCCACCGCGTCCGCCCTCGCGTCGTGCGCGTCGTCGAGCGGGACGCCGTAGTGCGCGCACAGCGCGTGGAGGGCGCGCTTGCCCTTCCGGTACCGGTCGACGTGCTTGTCGATCACCAGTGGGTCGATGACGGGCGAAGGCTCGCTGCCCAGCCGCTCCCCGATCGACCGCAGGCCGTACCGCCCGCACTCGCGGTCCAGCAGGGACAGGTCGTAGCGCGCGTTCATCACGACCAGGGGCGTCCCCGAGTGCAGGACCGCGGCGACGGCCCGCGTGATCTCCTCGACCCCGGACGGGGCCGGGACCCCGTGCTCGCGGGCGTGGTCCGTCGAGATGCCGTGGATCGCCGAAGCCTGCGCGGGTATCGCCACCCCCGGGTCCAGCAGCCACGTCCGCTCCGCCGAGACGGCCCCGTCCGGCTCCAGCCGCACGACCGCCGCGGTGACGATGCGATCGGTCTCCACGTCCGTACCCGTGGTCTCCAGGTCGAAGGCCACCAGGGGGCCGCTGATCCAGCTCATCGCCCGGCCCCCGCTCCGGCCCCGTCGTCCGCGAACCCGTTCAGCGCTCCGCCGTGCCGGTCCCCCATCACGCGCCCCTCCCCCGTCACGTCCGTGGCCGTCAGTCCTCGACCCCGGCACCATTCGTCAGCCGTCAGCCGTCGACCGACGCACATCCCCCGGCCAACGACTTTCAGCCTGCCACGGGCCACTGACAGTCACGACACCGGGCGGGAGTCCTGCCAAATGGACTCGAATTCCTCCCTGTACGTGGGGAAAAGTCCGTGTTCTGCGTCACGCGGCGGCGACGAGGCCCGCGCACCGCCGCCCCGCAGGACGAGCACCGGAGCCTCCATGCCCCGTGCCCGCCTCAGGTAGGACTGCACCACCGCGATGCCGGAGTTCTCCCCCTCCACCAGGTAGGCGGTGAAGCGCGGGGTCTCGTCGAAGACGTGGATCTCGAACCGCGAGGGGTCCCGCAGGCCGGCCCGGACCCGTCGCACGTGCAGGATGTTCATCTCCACCGAGCGGCTCAGCTCGCCCTTGCGCAGCCCGAGCTCCCGTTCGCGGCGCTTGACGGCGCTGCTGGCCGGGTTCAGGAACAGCAGCCGGACCCGGCAGCCGGCCTCGGTGAGCCGGACGAGTCTTCGACCGGAGTAGTTCTGGACGAGCAGGTTGAGGCCTATGCCGATGGCGTCCAGCCGCCGCGCCCCGCCGAAGAGGTCCTCGGCCGGCAGCTGTCGCTGGAGCCGGACCCGGTCGGGGTGGACGGAGACCACGTCCGCGTACCGGTCGCCCACCAGGTCCTCGACGGCGTCGATCGGCAGCCGGTCCGCCGACGGGGAGCCGGCACCCCCGCCCAGCACCTCCAGCAGCCGGGCGGAGGCCCGCTCCGCCTGCTCCAGCACGGCCCGGGACAGTGCCCGGTTGCGGGACACGACGTTCCGGGTGACCTCCAGCTCGTCGAGGGCGAGCTCGATCTCCCGCCGGTCGTCGAAGTACGGCTCGAAGCAGGGCCAGTGCTGGACCATCAGCTCGCGCAGCTGGGGCAGCGTCAGGAAGCTGAGGACGTTGTCGTCGGCGGGGTCGAGCAGGTAGCCCTTGCGGCGGCTGACCTCGCGCACCGCGACGGCCCGCTGCACCCACTCCTGGCCGGCGGGCCCGGCGGCGGCGACGACCCAGTCGTCCTCGCCGTGCACGGGCTCGTAGATCGGCCGCAGGACCGCGCCGACCACCGACCGCAGCCGCTGTTCGATCAGATTCAGCCAGATGTACGCGCGACCCGCGCGCTGGGCCCGGGTGCGCACCTCGGTCCAGGCGTCCGCGCCCCAGTCCAGCTCGGCCCCGGCGCGCACCGCCCCGGGCTCCGGCGCCGTCAGGGACACCGTCCCGCCCGGCGCCCCGCCGGACCTGCCGCCCCCGGCCCCTTCCGGCACCCCGCCGGACGCACCCCCGGGTGCGCCTCCTGGGGCGTCCGCCGAGCCACCCTCGTGACCGCCGTCACCAGGGGGAAGCTCCAGCCCTCCCGAGCTCACCCGTGCACCGCCTTCTGCGTCCTGGACGCCCGTCTCCAGTGATCACGGAAGGGTACTCCGAGGTCGGCGCCCGGTGCAGCCCGATGCGACCCGATGGTCCGTACACAGGTGATCTGTTGACCCATTATCGGATGCGCACACAGTCCGCTGACCCGCATATCGGCGCACCGGGTCACCCGGCAGGAGTAACCCAAGTCCCCACGTACAGCCCCTCTTTCGGGGAAGATCCTGCTCATGGCACGGATCGCCGGACCCCGTCCGCGAAACCGGCCGCCCGACGCCGAGGGGAAGACGGGAGAAGAGTCGTTGTCCATGCAGGTATGGCCGGGACACGCGTACCCGCTCGGCGCCACCTATGACGGTGCGGGCACCAATTTCGCGGTCTACTCCGAGGCCGCCCGACGCATCGAGCTGTGCCTCCTCCACGAGGACGGCTCCGAGACGGCCGTCGAGCTGCGCGAGACCGACGCCTTCGTCCGGCACGCCTACCTGCCGGGCGTGATGCCCGGCCAGCGGTACGGGTTCCGCGTCCACGGCCCGTACGAGCCCGAGCGCGGGCAACGCTGCAATCCGGCCAAACTCCTCCTCGACCCGTACGCACGGGCGATCGCCGGGAGCATCGACTGGGGCGAGGAGGTGTACGGCTACCACTTCGGCCGTCCCGACTCGCGCAACGACCTGGACTCCGCCCCGCGCACCATGAGTTCGGTCGTCGTGAACCCGTACTTCGACTGGGCCAACGACCGCCCGCCGCGCCACGAATACCACCGGACGGTGCTGTACGAGGCCCACGTCAAAGGGCTGACCATGCGCCATCCCGAGCTCCCCGAGGAGCTGCGCGGCACCTACGGGGCCCTCGCCCACCCGGCGGTCATCAGGCACCTGACGAAGCTCGGGGTGACCGCGCTGGAGCTGATGCCGGTGCACCAGTACGTGCACGACCACCGGCTGGTCGACGACGGACTGACCAACTACTGGGGCTACAACACGATCGGCTACTTCGCCCCGCACAACGGCTACGCCTCGGGCGACCGCGGCGAGCAGGTGCTGGAGTTCAAGTCGGCGGTGCGGGCGCTGCACGAGGCCGGGATCGAGGTGATCCTGGACGTGGTCTACAACCACACGGCCGAGGGCAACCACCTGGGCCCGACCCTGTCCTTCCGGGGCCTCGACAACGCCTCGTACTACCGGCTCGCGGACGATCCGCGGCACTACACGGACACCACCGGGACCGGGAACTCGCTGCTCATGCGCTCCCCGCACGTCCTCCAGCTCATCATGGACTCGCTGCGCTACTGGGTCACCGAGATGCACGTGGACGGCTTCCGCTTCGACCTGGCGGCCACCCTGGCCCGGCAGTTCCACGAGGTGGACCGGCTGTCGTCGTTCTTCGACCTCGTCCAGCAGGACCCGGTGGTGAGCCAGGTCAAGCTGATCGCGGAGCCCTGGGACCTGGGCGAAGGCGGCTACCAGGTGGGGAACTTCCCGCCGCTGTGGACGGAGTGGAACGGCAAGTACCGGGACACCGTGCGGGACTTGTGGCGCGGACAGCCCCGGACCCTCGCGGACTTCGCCAGCCGGCTGACCGGCTCCTCCGACCTCTACCAGGACGACGGCCGGCGTCCCCTCGCCTCCATCAACTTCCACACGTGTCACGACGGTTTCACCCTGCACGACCTCGTCTCGTACGACGAGAAGCACAACGAGGCCAACCGGGAGGGCAACCGGGACGGCGAGCCCCACAACCGGTCCTGGAACTGCGGGGTGGAGGGCCCGACCGACGACCCGGAGGTCCTCCAGCTGCGCGAGCGGCAGATGCGCAACTTCGCGGCCACCCTGATGCTGTCGCAGGGGGTGCCGATGCTCAGCCACGGCGACGAGTTCGCCCGCAGCCAGAACGGCAACAACAACGCGTACTGCCAGGACAACGAGCTGGCGTGGGTGGAGTGGCCGGAGCCGGGCAAACCCGCACCCCCGCTCCTGGAGTTCACCCGCCGCATGGTGTGGCTGCGGCGGGACCACCCGGTCTTCCGGCGGCGCCGCTTCTTCCACGGGCGGCCGGTCGAGGGCACCCACGACGAGCTCTCCGACATCGCCTGGTTCACCCCGTACGGGGAGCCGATGCGGGCCCGCGACTGGCAGGCGCAGCACGCGCGGGCGCTGACGGTGTTCCTGAACGGGGAGGCCATCTCGGAGCCGGGCGCGCGCGGGGAAAGGATCACCGACGACTCGTTCCTGCTGATGTTCAACGCAGGCTCCGAATCACAGGAGTTCACGGTCCCGGCCGGGCACGGGGCGCAGTGGCGGCTGGTCGTGGACACGGCGCGGCCGGAGGTGCTGCCACCCGGCACCGGGCCGCAGTACGCGGCCGGGGACCGGGTGACGCTGACGGGACGCTCGCTGGTCGTGCTGCAGCGACCGGAGTGACGGCGGGCTCCGGCGCCGCCGGACGGTCCGCAGCCCCTCGGTCAGGCGGGCCGGGGTGACGCGTCCTGCGGCGGGGCGGTCCGCCGCGCCGGAACGAACGCCCTGCCGGCGGTGTGCGTGCGGGCGGCCGGGACGCGGGCGCCCAGGGCGATCAGCAGGGCCGCGGCGGCCGCCCCGACGGCGACCGCGAAGGCGCCGGCGGGCCCGTACGCCTCGGCGAGCCGGCCCGAGACGGCCAGGGCGAGCGCCTGCCCGGCCACGAGCGCGCTGGCGGCGTAGGCGGTGGCCTCGGCGAGCCGGGCGGGCTCCACGGCCCGCTCGGTGAGCGAGAACGCGGTGATCAGGTGCGGGGCGTACGCGGCACCGAGCACGGTGACGACCGCGTACAGCGGGACCAGGGTGTGGGTGAACAGCAGCGGCACGGACAGCAGGAGCGCGGCCGCGGTGGCGGCCCGCCAACGCAGCCGCAGACCGATCCGGGCTGGCAGTGCGCCGAGCGCGAGACCGGCGGCGGCGCTGACGACGCCCATGGCGGCGTAGACGGTGCCGGCCTGGCCGGGGACGCCCAGGCGGGCGGTGAGGGCGGCGATCCCGGCTTGGCAGGCGCCGAACATGGCGCCCTGGAGCAGGAGCGATCCGCGGACGGCGTACACGACGCCCGGGTGCCGCACCCGGCCGCCGCGCGGCGCCTGCGGGGTGCTCACCGGCGCGGGTGCCGGAGCCGCGGCCTCAGCCGTCGGGTGCAGCGCGAAGGCGGTCCCGAAGACGGCGACGAGGGCGGCGGCGAGCCCGAGCGCGACCGCGGGGTGGGCCGCGAGCGCGGCCAGGCCGACGAGGGCCGGGCCGAGGACGAACGAGACCTCGTCCAGGGTCCCTTCGAGGGAGTGGACGGCGCCGACCACGTCCTCGCCGGCCCCGGAGCGGTGGGCGAGCGCCACGGAGCGCGTCCGGGCGAGGGGGCCGACCAGGGGCACGGAGGCACCTGCGACGGCGCCGATCGCGGTGAGCGGGACGGTGGGCAGGCCGCCGAGGGCCCCGGCGACGAGGGCGGCGGTGGCGACGGCGTTGACCGCGGCGGCGGCCAGGACGACGGGCCGCTGCCCGTGCCGGTCGGCGAGCCGGCCCAGGACGGGTCCGCAGAGGACCTGGCCGGCGGAGAGGCCACCGCCGACGATGCCGGCGGTGGCGAGGGATCCGCTGGTCTCGGCGACCAGCAGCACGCTGCCGAACTGCGTCATGGCGACGGGCAGCCGGGCGAGGAAGGAGACGAGGGGGAGGAGGGGCCCGGTGAGGGCGATGACTCTTCGATAGCTGGCGACGGTTCCGACCACCCTGGAGACGCTAACCCGGCGCAGTCACCCGAATGCATTGGGTCATGGCACGGAATCCGGTGAGGGGGGTACGTACATTCTTATGAGCCGGCGTCATCCTCACCTCAAAACAGAACCTGACATTCCGACGATCGCCACCCGGACGGCACCGTACTCGACGTACCGCCTCCAGTTGTGCCCGGAATTCCCGTTCGCCGCCGCCGAGAAGACCGTCCCGTACCTCGCCTCGCTCGGGGTCTCCCACCTGCACCTGTCCCCCGTCCTGGAGGCGGTGCCCGGCTCGTCCCACGGCTACGACGTCACCGACCACTCCCGGGTGCGGGAGGAGCTCGGCGGGGAGCGCGGGCTGCGCGGGCTGGCCGCCGCGGCCCGGGAGCACGGGCTCGGCCTCGTGCTGGACATCGTGCCGAACCACATGGCGGTGCCCTCGCCGCTGCGGGTGAACCGGCCGCTGTGGGAGGTCCTGCGGGAAGGACCGCGGTCCCCGTACGCACGGTGGTTCGACATCGACTGGGAGGCGGGCGGCGGGCAGGTGCTGCTGCCGGTGCTCGGCGAGCCGCTCGACCCGGCCGCGTGCACGGCCGGCGAGGGGGTGTTGCGGGTCGGCGACGCGTGGGAGTTCCCCCTGCGCGCCGGGACCGCGGGGTTGCCGGTGCCGGAGCTGCTGGCCGCCCAGTGGTACCGGCCGGCCCACTGGCGGGAGGCCCGCACCGGGCTCAACTACCGCCGTTTCTTCACGATCGCGCAGCTCATCGGGGTCCGGGTGGAGGACCCGGAGGTGTTCGCGGCGACGCACGCGAAGCTGCTGGAGCTGGTGCGCGACGGGGTGGCCTCCGGACTGCGGATCGACCACGTGGACGGGCTCGCGGACCCCGGGGAGTACCTGCGGCGGCTGCGTGCGGCGGTGGGGGACGGCTGCTGGGTGGTGGTGGAGAAGATCCTGGCCGGGCGGGAGCGGCTGCCCGCGGGCTGGCCGGTGGCGGGGACCACCGGGTACGACGCGCTGCGGCAGGTGGACGGGGTGTTCGCCGACCCGGCCGGCGCCGCCGAACTGGACCGCCTCTTCCGGCGGGCCACGGGCCTGCCGGGCTGGGAGGACACGGCCCGGGCTTGCGCGCGGGAGGTACTGACCGGCGATCTGGCGGCCGAGCTGCGGGCGCTGGAGCGGGCGGCCGGACCGCAGGCGGCGCCCGCCGTGCGCGAGGTGCTGATCGCCTACCCCGTCTACCGGCCCTACCCCGGCGGCGGGGAGCTGGATCCGGGGGCGCTGGCGGAAGCCGGCCGGCGGGCCGGTGCGCGGGCGGTGGCCGGCGTACGGGACCTCGTGCGGGAGGATCCGGCGTTCGCGGCGCGCTTCGCGCAGACCTCGGCGGCGCTGCGCGCCAAGGCCCTGGAGGACCGGGCCTTCTACCGGTACGCCCCGCTGCTGTCGGCCACGGAGGTCGGCGGGGATCCGGGGCGGCCGGCGGTGGAGCCGGAGGCGTTCCACGCGTACTGCGCCGCGCTGCAGCGGGACTGGCCGGGCTCGGGGACGGTGCTCTCCACTCACGACACCAAGCGGAGCGCGGACGTCCGGGCCCGGATCGCGACCTTGTCGCAGGCACCGGAGCTGATGGGGACGCTCGCGGCGGACGGGGTGGACGGCACCGGGCACGACCCGCAACTGGCCTGGGTGGCGCGGCAGACGGCGCTCGGTCTCGGCGAGGTCCCGGACCGTGCGGAACGGCTCGCGGGTGCGCTGCTCAAGGCGGCGCGCGAGGCCGCCCTGCACACCAGCTGGACCGAGCAGGACGCGGAGTACGAGACCTCGATCGCCCGGTACGCACCGGCCGGAGCAGCCGGGGCTGCCGGGTCGGAGCTCCCGCGGGCCCTCGCCGGGGCGGCGCGGGCCAACCTCCTGGGGATGACGCTGCTGCACCTGACGATGCCCGGGGTCCCGGAGGTCTACCAGGGCGCCGAGACGGAGTACCGGGCGCTGGTGGACCCGGACAACCGCCGCCCGGCCCGGTTCCCCCGCGAGGCGCTGGCCCGACTCGATGCGGGTGCGGAGCCGGACGGGGTCGCCGAGGAGAAGCTCGTGCTGACGGCCGCGCTGCTGCGGCTGCGACGGGACCGGCCGGCGCTGTTCACCGGGTACGCGGCCCTGGCCGCCCGCGGCCCGGCCGCCGGGCACTGCCTGGCCTTCGCCCGCCCGGGCGGTCTGGTCGCGGTGGCGACCCGGCTCTCGCTCCGGCTGGCCCGGTCGGGGGGGTGGCGGGACACCGCCCTGCCCCTGCCGCCGGGCCGGTGGAGGCCCCTCCTGCCGTCGCCGCCCGCCGGGGCGCGGGC